>JBGPNU010000039.1:0-15126 GCA_041487675.1 Binatus sp. (SeqCode) | reverse complement strand
TGCGCGAACTGCACACCTACGAAGTTCCGGAAGTCCTCGCGCTGGCGGCGGATCGCGGTTCGCCCCCGTACATCAAGTGGTTGCTCGAATCGACCGGTGCGGGACGGACCGCCGCAAAGTCGAGTACGAAGAAGCTCGCGAAAAACCGCCGGAAAGTCTCGCGATGATCAAGATTGCCATCTCCGGTACCGGCGCGATTGCCGAGCGCGCGCATATCCCCGGGCTTATGAGCGTCGCCGACGCGCAAATTGTTGCGCTACAGAGTCGCACGATCGAGAAAGCCGATCGGGTCGCAGGAGCAATCTGGCCGCGCGGCGAAGTCCGCCCAAGAACCTACTCGGATTTCGACGCGATGCTCGCGCGCGAGCGTCCGGACGCGGTCTGCGTCTTTACGCCGAATCATTTGCATTGCGAGTTGACGATAAAAGCGCTGGCTGCCGGCGCGCATGTGCTGGTCGAGAAGCCGATGGCGCCGACGGTCGCATCCGCGCGAACGATGGTCGATGCGGCGGCCCGGGCCGGACGCGTGCTGATGGTCGCGATGCAGCGGCGCTTCGGAGGACTGGAACGCGCCATCAAGGACGCGGTCTCGAGCGGCGCGATCGGCAAGCCACACTTTATTCGCGCTCGCCTTTCGCATGGCGGCCCGGAATCGTGGGCGCCCGGCCAGAAGTGGTTCATGGCCGCTTCGGAAGCCGGCGGTGGCGCGATGCTCGATCTCGGCGTTCACGTCGCGGACCTCGCGATTTGGATCATGGGAGAAATCGATTCCGTCTCCGGACAGGTCGGCACGCTCGTGAAACAGATTGAAGTCGATGACACGGGCGCGATGATATTGCATTTCAAGTCAGGTGCGATCGGTGTCGTGGAAGCCAGCTGGAGCAGCATGCCGCCGCTGTCGGCGATGGAAATTTACGGCACCGAGGGCCGGGTGATGACCGGCTATCCGCGCCAGGATGTCGCAATTCTGAAGGCCGACGGCAGTCCGGCCCCGGGTTTTTCGCGGGAAGAAGTGATGAGTCGCTACGACCCGCGCGATCTGCTGGCTCCGTTTCGCGCGCTGGCGGCGAATTTTGTCGCTTCGATTCAAGGCAACGCGCTGCCTTCACCCGACGGCAACGACGGACTGCACGCGGTCGAGGCGGTTGAAGCCTGCTATCGTTCGTCACGAACCGGAAGTCGCATCAAGCTGCCGCTAGATCAGTAAGTAGACTGGTAAGTCGTAGATGTTTCGCGAATCGATCAAAAAGATGGCGCCGTATCGGCCCGGCGAGCAGCCGCGCCCGGGGCAGCGCCTGATCAAGCTCAATACGAATGAAAATCCGTATCCGCCGTCGCCGCGGGTTCGTCGTGCAATTGCCAGGGCTATTGCGGGATCGGCGCTGCGCCTGTATCCGGCGCCGCGCGCCGATGAATTCGTCGAAAGCGCCGCGCGGATCTATTCCATTCCCCGCAGCATGATCATCGCGGGAAACGGATCGGATGAACTTCTCGCGATGCTATTTCGTGCGACGCTCGGGATTGGCGACACCGTCGCTTACGCAGTGCCGACCTATTCGCTCTACGATACCCTGGCGCTCGTCCAGGAGGCGCGAATTCTCCATTTCCCATTAGGCAGCGACTTCGAGCTGCCGCTTGACGCGCTCGCGGCTGCGCGCGCCAACCTCACCATCGTGTGCAATCCCAATTCACCGTCGGGGACCCTGGTTTCGCGGCGGAGTCTGGCCACGCTCGCGAAGCGGCTCGGCAGCAGGTTGCTGGTGATCGACGAGGCGTACGTGGACTTTGCCGACGAGAATGCGCTCGCTCTGGTGCGGCGCCATCGCAACGTCGTGGTTTTGCGCACGCTCTCGAAGTCGTACTCGCTGGCCGGGATGCGGCTCGGCTTGTGCTTCGCGCATCCGTCGGTGATTGACGCGCTGATGAAGGTGAAGGACTCGTACAATTTGAGTCGGGTCGCACTCGCCGTCGGCGCAGAGGCGTTGCGCGACTCGGCGTGGATGCGGCGCAATGTCGAGAAGATAACGCGGACGCGCGCGCGTACCGAGTCACGGCTCCGCGAGTTCGGCTTTATAGTGCCGCCCTCGCAGGCCAACTTCGTGCTGGCGCGGATGCCAGGCCGCGACATGGCGCCCGTCACGCGCGGGCTTCGCCGGGCGGGAATTCTGGTTCGGCACTTCGCCACGCCGCTGCTTCGAGACGCGCTTCGAATTTCGATCGGAACTCCGGCCGAGATGGCCACGCTGTTCAAAGCGTTGGCGCCGCTGGTCCGCGCGACCGCATCAAGGCGTCGCGGGCGTACGTGAGGAGCCCGATGGCGGCGATCAAGCGCCTGTTCGGAGCCTTCCGTTCGTCGCGCGAATCCAGCAAAAAGTCCGAGTCGGAAACGCGCTCATCGATTGAGTGGGTGGTGGCCGGTCTCGGAAATCCCGGCGATGAATACGCGCGCTCGCGGCATAACGCGGGGTTCATGACTATCGATCGAATCGCGAAAGCAAATGGCGTCGAGCTGAGCCGCCGCAAATTCAAGGGCCTCATCGCGGAAGTCACCCTGGCTGGCAAGTCTGCCCTCCTGGTGAAGCCGCAGACCTTCTACAACTTGAGCGGCGAGTGCGTGGCGGATTTGCTTGGATACTTCAGAATTGCCCCGGAGCATCTGATCGTGGTGCATGATGAACTCGATATTGAAGCCGGCCGGCTTCGAGTCAAACAGGGCGGCGGCGATGCGGGCAATCGCGGCGTGCGTTCCATCGCGGAGGCTCTGGGAGCCACCGAATTCATTCGTGTACGAATCGGAATTGGCCGCCCCGCGGATCCGCAGGAGAACAAGGACTACCTGCTGAGGGCGATGAACGTCGCGCAGCGGCAGGCGCTGACATCCATCGTCGAGCGCGCCGCGAGCGCAGTCGAGGCGATCGCGGAGTCGGGGCTGGAACGCGCGATGAATCGTTACAATCAGCGTGGATAGATTGCCCGGCGTGTCCGTGGGCCGTAGTAACAAAATGTGTTAGAGTGTAGTCAATCTGTTGACTTTCTGCGCTACCGCAGTTAGCATTGGGGCTCTCGTCGCGTTGCGGCGGGTACTTTTGGCGCCCCGTTAGGCTGCTCTTTCGTTCTGACACGAAAGCGAACCAGATGGTGTTTCACCCCATCGGCCACCCGCATAGCGCGCGGTCCTCATAAACCTCGTCGGGGGAAAGAGGCTGCGCATGCTTTACGAAAACAAGACCCGCTTCAAAAGGACGGAGGGCGCTCTGCGCTTTTATTTTCGTCTGCGCGAATTGCTCCACTGCGGGCGCGCCAGACGTTTGGTGGCCGATGAATTGCCGGCGTTCGCATGTCTGACGGCCTCAAATGCAATCGACGACTATCAGTGCATCGGATGGTGCATGCAGGGGCTCGGCGAGATTGATTTGTGGCTGCTAAGCGAGATTTACGGACCGACTTGCTTCGGTGTGCATCGGCGAACCTTTTCCCACGCGTGCAAGGCGGGAAGGCTTGAGTTTCCCGAGCGCGAATTCCGCTTACGGCAGATTGGTTTAATACACCGCCACGCGATTGGCATTGTAAGTCGGCGCTTGCGCGGTTTGGGTATGATTCCGCGTGGGCAAATCATGCCCGCCGCCCAAGTCCGCCGTCGGCTCAGAACCGGGATAAAGCGCGCGCGCGTTCACGGCAACCACGCCGCCAATCAGTGACCAACGGCCGCCATATTCGTGATAGACGGGCTCTTCCGCTGCGTCAGAAATCCTGTACCTTTAGGTCCACAAGGACACTGGCGAAGCGAATTGAAAAAAACAGCCGCGAGCGAAATTCAGGCGAACCAGCAGGCAGTCGCGCTCGCGCACGGCGCCGCCGAGGTTATCTCACCCGCCGAGTTCACGGCGAAGCTCGCGCTCGCACGGCCGCTCAGAATCAAGCTCGGGATGGATCCGACCGCACCCGACCTCCATCTCGGTCATAGCCTGACCCTCAAGAAACTGCGCGATTTCCAGCGCGCCGGACATACCGTGATCTTCCTGGTCGGTGACTTCACCGCGATGATCGGAGATCCCACCGGACGCTCCGAGATCCGCCGGCCGCTCACACGCGAGCAGATAACACAGAACGCCGAAACCTATCGCGGCCAAGCCTTTCAAATTCTCGACCCCGACCGCACCGAAGTGCGATTCAACAGCGAATGGATGAATGAACTCGGGGTGCGAAAATTGATCGAAATCGCGGCGCGTATAAGCGTCGCGCGGCTGCTCGAGCGTGACGACTTCGAGAAACGGCTCGCCGACGAGGAGCCGCTTTTCCTGCATGAACTGCTTTATCCGGTGATCCAGGGATACGATTCGGTCGCGCTCGAAGCGGACCTCGAGATTGGCGGCACCGACCAGAAGTTCAATATGCTGGTCGGTCGCGAGCTGCAAAGGCATTTCGGACAGACGCCGCAAGCGGTGATGACGATGCCGCTCCTCGAAGGTCTCGACGGCGTGCGCAAAATGTCCAAGTCATACGGTAACTACGTCGGCCTGACCGACAAACCCGAGGACATGTACGGCAAGCTGATGTCGATACCCGACCGGCTGACGGTTCGATATTACGAGTTGCTGACCAGCGCCCGGCCCGAAGAGATCGCGGCCGTGAAGTCAGGCGAGCTTCATCCGATGGAAGCTAAAAAGAGACTCGCGCAAATTATTGTCAAGGAATATCACGGCGAGGACGCCGCGGTTCGCGCCCGGCAATACTTCGAGAGCAAGCATCAGCGCCGCGAGATTCCGGCGAGCGCGCAAGTTTATCGAATCGCCGAGGATTTGTGGATTTGCGAACTGATGAAACAGTTGCAGTTTACGCCCTCCACCAGCGAGGCGCGCCGACTCGTGAGCCAGGGCGCGGTGCGAGTCGACGGCCGAACGGTTACCGATGTGAATTTCCGCTTCGTGCCGGGCGAGCACAAGGTACTCGAAGTAGGAAAACGCCGGGTCGCTCGAATTGAGCCGTGACGGCGAGCGCATAGCCGCGCACCCGCGCGTCGATCAATCCTTGCGGTCCTTCTCCGCCAGTGCGACGGCCTCGCGCAGCTTCTCCATGGTCCGCGCGAGCGCCTTGGTATAGCGCTGCTTGGTCCAGCTCTCCTTGGTCCGCATCTTGAGCCATCCGAGCTTCACCGCGTCGGGCTTGTTGCCCATCTCGCCGGTGGAAACCTCGATGATTGCGCGTTCTTCGACGCTCAGAGAATCGAGCACCTCGCGCTTGAGGTTTTGCAGAAACCCGGATTTGAGGTCGATATCGATCTTCATCGCACGCGTAGATCCCACCTTTGAGCCTAAACCATCGCATCCGCCTCCTCAACCGGCTTGACTTTGCGCAGAGCCGGCGATAGTCGCGGGCTTGTGGAGAAAAACCATGAAGCACTTCAAAGTCGAGCAGCACGAAAACGTCCAGGTCTGGACGATGACCAATCCGCCGATGAATTACATGACGGCGCCGATGACGCAGGAGCTGACCGAGTTGATCGGGCGGGTCGAAAACGACGCGAACACTCGCGCCTTAATCCTGACCGGCGGTATCGACGGCAAATTCATCACTCACTACAGCGTTGACGAACTGGGCGCGATGGCGGCCGACCCCAGTGCGTGCGCGCAACTCTTCCCGACCCTCTCGGCGGGATTCCATCGCATGCTCGACCGGATCATGTTGATGCCCAAGGCGGTGATCGCGGCGATAAACGGCGATTGCATGGGCGGCGGCTACGAGCTTGCGCTGGCGTGCGACTTTCGTCTTGCGGCCGACGGTCCTTACCAAATTGGATTGCCCGAGGCGATCCTGGGAATTCTGCCGGGCGGCGGAGGCACTCAGCGTTTGCCGCGGCTGATTGGTCGAAGCAGGGCGCTCGAAGTGATGCTGTTCGGAAATGTTTACCCTCCCCGCGAGGCCGAGAAGATGGGGATGATCAATCGGGTCCTCGCGCCGGAGACGCTTATGCCGTTTGCGATGGAATGGGCGCATACGCTGGCCAAGCGGCCGCCGCGCGCGATCGCGGCAATCAAGCGAGCCGTTTATGTCGGCGCCGATCGCGACCTCGAGTCCGGGCTATACGTCGAGCGGATGGAGATGACGCAACTGATGTGCTCCGAGGACGCGCGAACGCTTATGACCGCCTACAACCAGGCAGTTGCGCGCGATCCCATGGCGGCCCGCAGCGAGTTCTTGAAAGGCGTACGCGTGCCGCCGTCGAAGGGACGCTGAAGCGGCCGCTACTCCTCTTCGACTGCTTGCCGGATCGAATTCAAGATGAACAGGAATTGGCTCGGCGCCGATACGCGGCCGAGCATATTTACCTTCTGCAGCACCTTGAGTTCCTGGTCGGTAACCTTGTGCCGCGCGAGCATCCCGCGGTTGCCGACGAACTTGCGCCACGCGTTGTCCGGCCGCTTTGCCGGTGAAGCGTCACGCCGCGCGCCGATTATTCCTTCCGCCTCCGGATGCGTGAGCAGGAACAAGCGCTGTTTGTTGAGTTCGAGCGTATCTGCGAGCCGCGACAGCAGCGAGAGTGAAGGGCGGCGCCGGCCGTTTTCAAGATAGGCGACGTGGCTGGCTTTGACCCCGAGCTTGCTCGCGAGTTCGCGCTGCGTGAGCGCGTATGCTTCACGGCGCTGTTTGAGGACCTCTCCGAGAGTCTCTTTTTTCATAGTTTGTATTCCGCCAGTTTTGTCTATTGGAGGTTTGGATAGTGAATCATCCCGGTCAGATAATCGCGGCTCTGGCCGGGCGGTAAAGGCGCGTCGAAATCGATTCTGCTTCCAGTCGCCTGACTCTGAACAAACAGTGTACGGCGATAGCTTTGCGCGTTGCAAGCCTCGGCGATATGCACTGTTAGCGTTTCACCTTTCGTAAACATATTGACTCTATTATGCACACATTCAGTTACCGAAGAATCGAGGCTGCGTGAAAAGTGGCCCTCGAGGTGAAGGTAAAGGGGGGACTTCGCCTTTCTCCGGTCCCAGCGCCGAAAAACTGGCGGCGACGCACGAGCGCATAGCTTAGCGGCGCGCAAATGAAAGCGCGGCCGGTCATCTTGATCGGCCGCGCGCCTCAAAATTACTCCAGAATCCGATCTGGCTACCCGAATAAGGCTTGCCGAATCCAGCGAGCCGAATCTAGCCAGCCGAGGGCGGGGGAAGCTCCGGCCTCTGACAGCCGCCGCCTCCGACGCAGTTCACGCCGGCGCCGAAATAAATTGTGGCGGCCTTGAGCGGAAAGAACATGTAGTTGAGCGGAGTCTCGATCGGATCGAATTCGTGGGGCATGGCCTGCGCCCGCGCCTGCTGCTCGACGTGCTGCTTGGTGTTGGTTTCGACGTCCTGAACGCTGGCGACGCGATCGTCCGATCCGAAAATAGCGGCCTTGCCCGAGTCGAGCCAGACGTAGCGGAGCACGCTCGCGCCGCTGTGACTAGGATCTGCGATGTTGTCCTTCAGATCGGGCTGACCCATCGCCTGCACAGTCTGGTCGGGCGTCATCCCGGCGCTTAAAGTTGCGCTTTTGCTGGTCGAGCACGCGACTGCACAAAGCGCGAGCAGGCCCAAGGCCAAGCGCGCCATAAAAGTTCGCGACGTCATCATCAGATTCTCGAGCCTCACTCTGGAGCTAACATACGAGGACATTTGCGGCAACCAGCGGAGCTATATTCATTCCAGCATCGAGCCGACGGATTGCCAGCGGGGCCAAGCGAAGCTAATGATTGCGGCCATACCAGCGCGGCGGCAGCGCAAGCCGCAGCGTGACGATTATGCATAACGACGACGAACTACTCTTCGTGTACGGCTCGCTGATGAATCCCGCCGAGCGGGTCGGGCTGCTGAACAGACCGATCGAGGCTGCCCCGGCACGGCTGCCCGGCTACCAACACGGTCAAAAGCGCTATCATTTCGTAGCCAGACGAGCGGGCGCGATCACTGACGGTGCGATCCTCGAAGGTCTCGGTCCGCGCGACTTCGCTATCTTGGACGCTTACGAGGACGTGCCGCGGCTTTACACGCGCGATCGAATCGAGGTGCTCGGCGCAGACGGCCGCCGGATCGAATGCTGGATTTATCTGCCGACCGAGTGGGCGAAAGAACCGTGACAGCGTCCGCTCATCCCTTCGCTTCGGCAGGTGGCAGCTTGGTCTGATCGCCGCGCTTAAGCCCGAACTTGTCAATTCGGTATTGCAGCGTCCGATAACTCATCGCGAGCATCTTGGCCGCCTTTGCGATTACCCAGTCGTTGCGCTCGAGCGCCTGCAGGATTGCGTCGCGCTCAAAGGTTTCGAAATTGAAGCCCTCGCTGGGAATCTCGAACTTGTCGCCGCGTTGACGTTCACCAGCCTTGCCCGGCGTTTTGCGTGACAGGACTTCCTGCGGCAAATCGCGCGGCATCACCTTGTCGCCCTCGCAGAGCAGGATCGCGCGTTCGATCGCCGACTCGAGTTGGCGCACGTTGCCCGGCCATGAGTAATCGAGCAGCACTGCCATCGCCTCGCGGCTGATTTCCTTGACCCGTTCTTCCGCCAGATGACCGAACTTGGCGAGCGCATGATTGGCCAGCAGCGGAATATCGCCGCGGCGATCGCGCAACGGCGGCAGGGTCACGGTCACCACGTTGACCCGATAATAGAGATCTTCGCGGAAGCGGCCCTCGCCGACCTCCTCGGCAAGGTTGCGATTGCTCGCCGCCACCAGCCGGACATCGATGCGAAAGGAATCGTTGCCGCCGACCCGGCGAAGTTCCTTTTCCTGCAGCACGCGCAAAATCTTTGCCTGCAACCCTTGCGGAAGGTCGGCGATTTCGTCGAGAAAGAGCGTCGATTTGTCGGCGCTCTCAAACAGCCCAATCTTGCGCTCGTTCGCGCCGGTGAACGCGCCGCGCTCATGACCGAACAGCTCGTTCTCGATCAAACTGTCGGGAATCGCCGAGCAGTTGATCGCGACGAACTGGCGCGCCGCGCGCGGCGAGAGCCGATGAATCGCTTTGGCGACTATTTCCTTGCCGGTTCCGCTCTCGCCTTGAATCAACACGGTCGAATTGGACGGCGCGACCCGGCGCACCAACCGGATTACTTCCTGGATCGCCGGGTCCTGCCCGATGATTCCCTCGATCTCGAATTTGCCCTCGAGCCGCCGTTTCAGCAGTTGATTTTCCTGCTGCAGATTCGACAGCTCCGCCGCCTTCGCCACCGTCATCACCAGCGTCTCGCGATCGGTCGGCTTGGTCAGGTAGTAGAAGGCGCCCGTCTTCATCGCCTGCACGGCGCTATCGATCGTTCCGTGCGCCGTCAGCACCACCACCTGGCTGCCCGGATATACGCCGCGGACTTTCGCGAGCAGTTCTTCACCCGACATTCCGGGCATCATCAGGTCGGTCAAAACGACGTCGAAGCGCGACAGCGCGAGCAACTCCATCGCGCGTTTTCCCACCGCCGCTTCTTCAACCGCGAAGCCCTCTTCGCGCAGCGTGTCCGCGGTGATCTGACGTTCGAGGTCATTGTCTTCAACGACCAGTACTGAAGCCTGAGTCATGATGGTCCGTGTACCGCGCTCGGCGGGAAGCTGAAAGTTACGGTGGTTCCTTGGCCGTCGGGATTGGGTCCGATATCGATTGTGCCGCCATGCGACTCGACGATCGCCTTCGAAAGAAACAGCCCGAGGCCGATTCCCTCGCGCTTGGTGGTGAAGAATGGATCGAAGACCTGGTTCACGACCTCCGCCTCGATTCCCGCGCCCGTATCCGAGAAGGTTATCACCATTGCGTCCTCGACGCGCCGAAACGCGATTCGCATGGTCCCGCCTTCGGGCATCGCCTGAATTGCGTTGGCGACCACGTTGATAAAGCAGGTGCGGAGTTTTTCGGCGTCCGCGTTCAGCATCCCGGGTACGTCTTTGCCCTCTTCGACCAGGTCGATCCCCTGGCTCTTCATCTTCGATTCCGACAGCGCGATCACTCCATCGACCAGCTGATGCACGTCGGTGGGCGCCGGAAAAATTTCAATTGGCTTGCCGTAATTCAGAAAGCTCTGGACCAGCTCCGCCAGCCGGCGCATCTCATCCTTCATGATGAGCAGCTGATGCAGGAACGCTTCACGATCTTGCGGCTGCTGAGGCGCATAACGCGCGCGCAACTGGTCGAGTGCGAGGCTGATAAAGTTCAGCGGATTTTTGATCTCATGCGCGAGACCGCCGGCCAGCTGCCCGAGCGCAGTGAATCGTTCGAGGCGATTGAGTTCATGCTCGCGCTCGCGCGCGTGCCGCAATTGGCCGACCATGTCGTTGAAGCTTCGCGTGAGCAGTCCGATTTCGTCGCGGCGATGCGCCTCCGGGACCGGCTCCAGCCCGCGCGCGGCGATATTCTGCGCCGCGTTGGCGACCGCATGAATCGGCTTCACGTAACGATCCGCAAGGATATACGCGAACACCAGCCCAATGGTGAAAATCGCCAGTGCGATCATCAACTGACGGGTTCGATTCTGCGCCAGCGGCTGTGCGAAGTCGGCAAAATTCGCGACCACCTGCACGTAGCCCAGCAGATGATCCTCGACCTCGACCGGAATCAGGTAAACGGTCGTCTCGGGCGCGAGCGGTCCAAGCTTGCCGGCTGGAATGGTGAGCAGAGCGTCGGGATGCCTCAGTTGCTCGGGGCTAAGCCATTCGGCCTGCTTGGGGCTGAGCGCCGCTCCGATCAGATGCGGATTCGAGCTGTTGATAATCAGGTTCTGGCTCGATGCGATCGATACTTCGAGACCCTTGGTGTGCAGACTCCGGACATAGCTGTGCAGCCGATCGCGATCGGTGTCTCCGACCGCGGTCAGTTCCTGCACGCTGATCTGGATCACCCGCGCGAGGTCTTTGACCTTCTCCTGCGTCGTAGCTACGATCGCTTCCTGAGTGCCGAGACTGATCCAGACCTCGGCGCCGAGCGTAAGCCCGAGCAGCCCGACCATCAGCACGATCAACTTCGCCTTCAGGTTCAGCGCGGGCAAGTTCAGCGCGGACAATTTTAGCGCGGTAAGGTTTAGTTGCATTTTCGATAATCGGGGGGCAGGGCGGTGCGCGCCCCGGTTTGCGCTATCCGGTTCTGCTCGCGTCAGGCGGCGTCTTTCTGAGCACGAACATCCGGGTGCCGTACAAAAGTGCGCTGAGAATCAGAACGACCACGATCAGCCGCTCGAAGCCGCCGAGATATCTGACGATCATCTCAAGTTGCTTGCCGAAGACGTATCCGAGCGTCACCACGATAGGCACCGAGATTAGCGCGCCCAGGACATCGTAAACGAGAAAGACCCCCGGCCGGACCCCGAAAGATCCCGCCGACAGATAAATCAGCGCGCGCAGACCCGCCAGGAATCGCGCGTAGAAAATCGCGCGATGCCCATGACGCTGCATAAATTTCTGAATCCGCTCGATTTGGACCTGCCGCCCCGGCCGGCCAATTCCAAAGTACCGCACCCATCCCGTGCCGAAGCGCCGGCCCACAAAAAACAGCGAATTGTCGCCGGCCACCACGCCCAGCAACGCTACCGCGAGCGTGATTGGATAGCGCGTGACCCCGCGATGCACCATGTAGCCGCCTGCCAGCAGCGCGACATCTTCCGGAATCGGCAGCCCAAGTCCGCACAGCATCAAGACTACGAACAATCCGAGATACGTGAAGTGTTCGATATACGCCGATATCAGACCGACCAAACCTCAGCTCCCGTGGGCGTAGCGCGCACGCAGCGCGTCGCGGATTTGTTCGACTGGCACGCCCCGGTTCGCCATCGCCTCCGCATCGCGCGCCTCGCCCACGCAGATTGCACAGGTGCTGCCATGCGAGTCGCGGAAGCAGTCGAGCAGATTCTTGTGGCCGTCGGCCTTGTCGCATCCGCAGTAGCAGTGCATTTGCGCGAGCAGCGCGGGGTTGCGCTCGGCGGCTTCGTAAGCCCGGCGCACTTCGCCCTGGAAATTCTTCGGGTCCATCGTCACCCGCAATTGCTGCGCCGGATCTCCAAGACAGCACGCCGCGCCTGCCGCGACCGGCGCCATCGGCTTCGCTTCCCCGTGATTCGAGACGTAGCCGGCGTACGCGACCGCAACGACCAGAACCGCGGCCGCCACCAGCACAGTTATTCCCTTGAGGCCTTTGAGCATGAAGTTACTCCCGACCCGAAATTATAGCATCTCGACGAATCTAAGGCTTTGATTCGCGAAACTATAGAGGGCGGCTGGGCGATGCGGTCCGCGGCGGGTATGCGGCAGGCGCTTCAGGATGCCCATCGCGAGAATGCGCCGGCGGAAGTTCCGCCGATCCAGCGGACGCCCCAGGATCAGCGAATACAGTTCCTCGAACTCGGCGAACGTGAATTCCCGCGGCAACAGCGCATTTGCGATATTGGTGTACTCGAGCTTCGACTTGAGGCGCTTCAGGGCATACACCGCCATCAGCGAATGATCGAAGGCCAGCTCGGGCAGGCGCGTCACTTCGTACCATCGGCCGGTTGCATACTTGTCCGACGGCGCTTTGACCGCATCCGCTTCAGGAATCAGCGCCATGTACGCGACCGATACCACGTGCGCGCGCGGGTCGCGCGATGGATCACCAAACGTGAAGAGCTGCTCGAGATACGCGCCGCGAAGACCGGTCGATTCGTGGAGCTCGCGCCGCGCCGCATCGTCGAGCAGTTCGCCGCGGCGGACCAGCCCGCCCGGAAACGCCCATCTTCCGCGGCCCGGTCCACGCCGCAGCTCCACCAGGTAGGTCTGCAGACAGTTTTCGTTGATCGCGAACAGCACCGTATCGACCGCGACCATCGGCCGCACGAGGCGCTCGCCGCGCGATGCGCCGCTCACGATACCTTGTGCGTGCGCGTTCAGACGCTCAGCTCGAGCATCTTCTCGAGCGCCCGCTTCGCGCCCTCGCGTACTTCTTCGCTGAGTTCGATTTCGTAGCGCAGGTGGCGGAGCGAATCGAGCGTACCCTCGAGCGTGATCATCTTCATGAACCGGCATAGCTTGCACGCCTTGTAAAAATGCTTGTCCGGAATCTCCATCAGCAGCCGGTCCGACAGTCCGCATTCGGTCACCACCAGGAATTTGTCCGCCGCGCTTTCCCGCGCATAGCGAACCATCGCGCTGGTCGATAGCACCGCGTCCGCGAGCGCGAGCACGTCGCGCCGGCACTCCGGATGCGCAATCACCTTGATCCCGGGAATCGCGCGCTTGACCTTGTTTACTTCGTCGGGAGTTATCTGATGATGAACGTAACAGTTGCCGTCCCATGAAATTATCCGCTTGCGAGTCTGCCCCTGCACGTAGTTGGCGAGATTCTGATCGGGCACGAACAGCACGTTGTCCGAGTCGATTCGCTCGACGATCCTGGTCGCGTTGGCCGACGTGCAGCATGCGTCCGAAAGCGCCTTCACGTCGGCGGTGCAGTTGACGTACGAAACAACTTTCAGGTCGGGATAAATCTTGAGCAGTTCTTCCTTGCGCTCCGCGAGCGCTTCCGCCGTGACGCTGTCCGCGAGCGAGCATCCCGCCTTCAGGTCGGGCAGCAGCACCTTGCGCCCGGGATTGAAGACCTTCGCGGTCTCCGCCATGAAGTGAACGCCGCAGAAAACAATCACCTCCGCGTCGCGCACGTCGCGAGCGTTGCGCGCCAGCTCCAGCGAGTCGCCGATAAAATCCGCCACCTCGAAAATTTCCGGGCGCTGATAGTTGTGCGCGAGCACCACCGCGCGCCGCACCGCCTTAAGATGCTTGATCTCGGCGATCATGCCGGCATAACGGTCGCACGTCTCGCTCGTATAGCTGTCGTTGCCGAGCGCCGCGAGCTTGCCGCGCAGCTCCGCTCCGGTCACCGTGGTCTCTGCCGATACGTTCACTGTCGATTCCTCTAAACCGTTGCCGCCGCTACTTTGCGTCAATCTGACACTTACTCTAGGCCGTAGCGCCCGTCGATGCAAGCTGATTTCCGCACCACGCCCACGCGTTGGCGGATCTGAGCGGCCCTTTGCTAAACCAGTCCCGGTGGCGCTCTCGGACCCGTTTTCAGGAGCATCGCGGGCCGCGAGCCAGGAGTTGAAGTAATGGATGAAGTTTCAGATCGCGACGTTGATCTTGATAGTGAGATTGTTGCCGCCGTCCGCGCTTTCGTCGAACGCGAGGTCATCCCGGCCGCCTCCGAACTCGAGCATCGCGACGAGTATCCGCATCGGATGGTCGCCACGATGCGCGAACTTGGCCTGTTTGGCGCGACGATTCCGGCTGAGTTCGGCGGACTCGGACTCAGCTACCACACTTACGCGCGCGTGATGGAAGAATTGTCGCGCGGATGGATGAGTCTGGCCGGCGTGATCAACAGCCATCTCATCATGGCCTATGTCGTCGCGCATCACGGCACCGACGCACAGCGAAGTTATTTCCTGCCCGCGATGGCGCGCGGCGAAAAACGCGGTGGTCTCGCTCTCACCGAACCGCACGCGGGCAGCGACGTGCAATCGATTCGCACCACCGCGACCCGAAGTGGCGACCAGTACGTGCTCGCCGGCGCCAAGATGTTCATCACCAACGCGCGCCACGGCACGATGCTCGCGGTTGCGGCAAAGACCAATCCCCGCGCCGAGCCGGCCTACGCCGGTATCAGCATGTTCGCGGTGGAAAAGAGCGAGCGCGGGCCAACCGTCAGCCGCAATCTCGACAAGCTCGGCTACAAGGGAATCGACACCTGCGAGGTTCTGTTCGAAGACCTCGCGGTGCCGGCGGCGCATCTGATTGGCGGGATCGAGGGCGCAGGGTTCAAGCAGGTGATGAGCGCGCTCGAGGTCGGACGAATCAACGTCGCCGCGCGCGCGGTCGGAGTGGGGCAGGCCGCATTTGAGACCGCGATTCGCTACTCGCAGCAACGGACCGCGTTCGGCAAACCCATCTGCCAGCATCAGGCGGTGCAACTGATGCTCGCCGACATGGGCACCCGGCTCGAGGCGGCGCGGCTGCTGGTCGCAAACGCCGCGCGCAAAAAAGACGCCGGCGATCGATGCGACGTCGAAGCCGGGATGGCGAAGCTGTTCGCGTCCGAGGCGTGCGCGAAAATCTCGCTGGACGCGATGCGCGTGCTCGGCGGCTACGG
>JBGPNU010000038.1:0-15432 GCA_041487675.1 Binatus sp. (SeqCode) | reverse complement strand
GGAGGACATAAGAGCGGACATGCGAAACCTCACGCAGGTTTCGGACTTCCCGTCGAGAGGAAAAATGAGGATACGGCCCTGACGGGCCTGTTAGAAGTATGAGTGAGGAAAGGAGAAATCTCTTCTTGGGTGCATCGTGTACGACTCGCTCAATGTCGCATCGACTCTTCTATCGCTCATGAAGTAGAGCGGTGGAGAGCCGGTACAGAGACGGCAAAGCGGCCGATGTAATCAGATGTCACAGTTGCATATCGCCATAGTACGATGTCTATAACCGCCAAGCGGTCGCCAGTCGTGTCCGATATCAACTGACACATTTCGTTCGGCGAGCTGAACCCGGCGGCTTGGCACAATCTCACTAGATGGCGATCCGGTTTCACGACATCGAGCCCGATATTCTTTGCGAGGTGATAGGAGGTAGCTGGGCCGATGAAAGCAAAGGTCCGAAGAAATTCAACGCCATCCGACTCAATTTTTCTCCTGATGGTGTGAAAGCCCTCGTTGGCGACCCGTTCGCAGAGGGAGCCAATCGCACCTATTTTCGGAGCGTGGTTGAACACCCGCCTCGCTCGCCCCTCGCAGCCGACCCGATGTCGCGCAATAGAGCGTGCTCTTGTCCAATTCAGAAAGGCGCCGGATATTTCCGGAAAAATTCGACGAACGGTCGCCTCGCGAAATCCGCAAGCGAGAATCGTCCAAGCACCTTGCTCAAGGAAATCGTGCTCCGACAGGTTGCTGAGCCGACGTGATTCTTGCCAGTCTACTTCGTGCGCAAAGCCAAGGCGTACAAGCGTTTCGCGAGCGGTGAGATAAAACTCACAAAGCTTTCGAGCGATTGAGGCTCCTGCTGGTGTACTGAGAGACGCCATGCCGCTAATCCTCAGTTGTGCCTTGAGTGGAGTCTCGGAACGCAGCGGTCGTGTGGTTCTTAAGGAGGAGAAGGCCGAGAAGAATCCTTGGGCAGGCCGGATAGGTACTGCTTAGCTCGCTGATCGCTGCTTTGCGCAGGTATCGCCGTTTGAGACGGTTGAAGCTCGCATCAGGAATAGCCGCAGTTGTCCGAGCCGTATCCCAGTAGAGCGCATTGAGTTGATCCCGAGCCTGCTCGGGCCAGGTGCCGTCCTCGCTCCGCATACTTTTGAATTTTTCAACAACTTCAGTCCAGCTCTTGGATGCTTCCTTGTGGTCAGCCCAGGCGTCTTTCCAATTCACAACGAGCAAAGTGAGTGAGAAGGCGAACGCGACGACCGAAGCAAGCCCGAGCGCAACCCGGGCCGTCGCTGGCGACAATCCGAGCGTCTGATATAAGTCATCGGCAGCAAAGGTTGTTGCGCAGAAAACGACGGAACAGACGAGAAGAGCGATCTCCGCGATCGTTGATTTGAAAGCGAAGCGGTCACGTAGGAATGCGTGTATCGAAAGCGTCTGACGAGCCACGCGATATTGTCTCTCGGTCTCTTTTGGCGCGAGGGGGGGCACGTGGCTAGGATTCCTCGAAGACTGCTCGCCACTGGCTGATCGTCGTTGCAGCTTGAAGGCGCCTTTTCATCCCTGAGAGGGCCAGCGAGATGTTTCTTCGTTCGAGGCTATCCGCCGGGCCAAGGTACGCGTCGACAGTGCGGGATTGCCCGGTGACGTCTCGGAGAGGCTTGAGTATTCGTAGGGATGCGTGGTCTAGGGCGTGGAGCAGCAATGCTTGGCAAGTCGTTTTCACACCCCTATAGTCTTTGGCGGCAGCGACCAACAGGCTTTCGATGTGATACCCAGACAATCGCTTCTGTTCGGGAAATGTCGACACTATTGACTTGAACAACTTTATGGTTGGCACTAACGCGAAATTCAGGCGCGTGTTGAGCTCGGTTAGTTCCCGTTCGAAGGTGCGTGGCTTGGTGTCGCTCCAACTACTCCCATCAGCCGCGGCTATCGAGATCGTCTGGCCGGACCGGAGTGCCGGCAGGAGTTGTACTTCTAAGCCATCGTCGTAGGTAACGGTTATCGCCAAATGACCTTTTTCTATGGACTGAATGTCCCCCCGGCCGGAAAGGTTGTCACGGAGGGTTACGAGGAAAGTGTCTAGCATCTCTTTCGGCGGCTTGCCGGCAAGGTCTTCACGATCGAGTATAACCAGTGCGTCGACGTCGCTGAGGCCGTCCACATCCGTATGCTTTGCGACTGACCCGCCGAAAAGGATTCGATCAATCTCCACTGTGCCGGTCAGACAGGATTCTATGTCCGAAAGACGGTTTCCGATCTTGTCTCTGTCGCGATCGTTGAAGCGGGCCAAGAGGCGCTGCAGAAGGTCGTTGATCTGCCCGTCGAGTCGCTGACGTTCCTGCTCGCGGGCGCGCACGATGCGCTGTTGAATGTCCTCCGAAGAGGGGCCGCTGTAACGCCCGCCACCGCTGCCTCCCATTAGTGCGCTCCTCCCAATTCCTTGATGCGCGTTTTCATAGCACCGTAAGCCCTCCGGAGTTCCTGCTTGACATCAGGGTGAAACATATTGAAATCGTTACCGTCGAAATCTACCCATTGTTGTAAAGCGATTGTCAGACCATCTAGGAACGTCAGATTGTCGAGCGCGGCATATGCGTGCATCAATTGTTGAGACGCTGTGACGCCAATCTCCTTAAGGATCGCTGAACTTTGGCGCTCCATCGCTACGCCATTTCGGTATGCGTATCGCAACCAGGACACGCCGTCGAGGATTTCTGCGCCAGCGAAAAAGAAGAGCGGGCTCAGGAGCGGGTCTAGTCCGCCCCAAACGTGGATTGGAGCGGTGATGCCAGCGTCGGTGAAGCGGTAGCGGAGTTCGGCGACCCGTTGGAGCCGGTCAAAAGTATTCTTGCCCAAATCTTTTTCCGTTACGCCGATTATGTGGAATCCTCGCAACTCGCAGAGGTCACTGCGCGAGAGCTTCGATGGCTCGACCACGGACCCCCTGGCTTGCCACGGTTTAATGATGAAGTCCGCGAGACAGCCGGGATATTTGTTAAAGAGCGCTCGGGCGGCAGAAATTTGTTTGCTCAGCGGCTGACCGTCGGTCGCGTAATCGAAATTGGCGATGACCAAGGGCAACGCCTGCTTTTGAGCACTCAGGCGTTGCAGAACGGTCTCATATTGCTCAAGCCCATAGCCGGGGCGGGGTGTGTACGGAGATACTCTCGTCTCCGTAGAGTCAAAATGGGAGATTAGTTCGTATCCCCCGCTGTCGAGAAACACGATCTTGGTCTCACGCAGATACTCCTCCGGTCTGTGGCTCAATTTGGGCGCGTCGAAGTGATCGAAGAACAAGTCGTAGGCGCTAACTAGTACGGCAGCGGATGGCCGTCCGCCGAAGTCGGCAAGCTCGTAGGCTATTTCGGAGTAAATTCGCTTTGAAGAGCCGCGTGCTGTCGTCTTGAAAACGAAGCCTTTGCTGGAGAAGGCGGGCACAAGAAGCGGCAACTCGATTCGCCCAAACAGGGGATGGTCAAGAGCGGATCGGCGTGCTAGCAAAGAGGGAAACCTCGATCTTTGCACGAGAGGCAAGCGCCGCAAGGTGGCTCGGTGCCTCGCTCGCAACTGTAGGTCAGATGAACTGGCACGTTGCGGGTTCTGCAATAGGCGATTATGTCTTGCTTGGTCCAAGTGGCAAATGGAGCGGCCAACTGAACCGAGCGATTTTCAGAAATCTCTAGCGCCGTCTGCATCGCTTCGAGGAATGCTTGGCTGCAGTCCGGATAATCGGTTCCTGCGTGGACGCCCAGGGTGACTAGTGAGACTGAATTGGGTCGCTCCATAAGGGCTGCGGAGATTAGAAAGCAGTTTCGCCCAGGTATTAGTCCGGCATGCTTGGTCTGGTAGCCGCGCCAGGTCAATGAGATGAAGGGAACCGAGTAATGTGCTGTAACAGCCTTTACGGCGTCTCCTTCCATTCGGGCCGCGGGTTGCCCATAGTCTACGAACAAGGCGAGGGGAGGACGGCCCAGCTCCTTGTAGAAGTCAAGGCACGCGGTCGAGTCGATTCCTCCGCTGAGCAAAACTAATACTTCGTGGTTATCTGCTTCACCCATGTACAGGGCCACTCGAGTGTCAATCTGCCGGCGTTTCCCAGGGTCACCAACCGCGTCCCCGACTTCGCGGCCTGGCCGCACCACATCTTGTTACCAGTCATAAGCAGAGTCGGTTGAGTTTTGCTCCAGCCGGAGCAGTGAAGCAAGGGGGCGTGTCGTCATGCCGGCATGTGGTAATGATCTCGGCTGGCAGTCGCGAGCCTTGCGGCGTTCGTCAGTTGCGCCGCCTTGGTATCCGCGGTGGTAATCATCTGAGCCCTGCGGCAATAGAGAGGAGGCGGTCGTGGTGCGCGGGGCGGGACTTGAACCCGCACGGTATTGCTACCACCAGCCCCTCAAACTGGCGTGTCTGCCGTTCCACCACCCGCGCGCCTATTGCCATCGGGCCGGAGCGAAGGTGAGGGCGTAATCGCTCCGACGCGGCCGCAAAATGCGGCTACTACTTCTTCGTCGAGGCCGGCGTAGCCGGGCCGGCAGGGTTCCGATTAGCGGGAGCCGGCGCGGCCGGGACCGCATTTTTAGGAATCTGCTTCGTCGCCGGCATCACAGACGCCGGTCCCGACGAAAACGGCCGGTCGAAGATACTACCGGTCACGCGCCGCGCCGACGCGAGCGCCAGAAAAATCGAAGTCGCGAAGAAGATCGCCGCGAGCGACCAGGTCGCCTTGGTGAGCGCATTGCCAGCGCCACCCGCGCCGAAGACGGTCTGGCTCGAACCGCCGAAAACCGCGCCGATATCCGCGCCCTTGCCCTGCTGCAGCAGAATTATGATGCATAGCGTGACGCATACGATCACGTGAATCGAAATTACGACTGAAACCATTAATCTTCTTCGAGCCGAGTCCGCGCCCTGACGATGCGCGCGAACGAGTCAGCCTTTAAGCTTGCCCCGCCGACCAGAGCCCCGTCAATATCGGGTTTGGAGACGAGCGAGTCAACATTCTCGGGGTTAACGCTGCCACCATAAATGATTCGCACCGCCGACGCGCGCTCGCGGCCGTAGAGTTCGAGTATCGCACCGCGGATCGCAACGTGAATCGATTCGGCCTGCTCCGGAGTCGCGGTGCGGCCGGTGCCAATTGCCCAGACCGGCTCGTAGGCGACCACCACCGTGGGCAGATGGTCTTCGGCGACGCCTTCGAGCCCGCGTTCGAGCTGGCGCAGCACGACTGCGAGCGCATTGCCGCTGTCGTGCTCGTCCTGGGTCTCGCCGACGCAGAGGATCGGCGCCATACGACGGCTCAGCGCGGCGAGCACTTTTTTATTGATCAGTTCGTCGGGCTCATGAAAAATGTGGCGGCGTTCCGAATGGCCCAGAATGACGTGGGTGACTCCGTACGCTTTGAGCATCGGCGCCGACACTTCGCCGGTGAACGCGCCCTTGTCCTCGTAGTGCATGTTTTGCGCGCCGAGCAGGATCGAAGATCCCGCCAGCGCCTGCGCCACTGCGGGGATGAGCACATCGGGCGGCGCGACCATCACCTCGCGATCTTTCGCGAGCGTTGCCGCGTCGCGATCGATCTCGGCGCGCAGTCCGGCGATAAGCGCGCGCGCCTCGACCGGGATCAGATGCATCTTCCAGTTTCCGGCGATCAGTTTCTTGCGTGGTTCCATTGTTCAGGAGTTACCTAACCCCTAACCCCTTCCCTTGAGGGAAGGGGAACCAACAATCGGCGGCTTTGCGTCTGGTTCGAGGGCTTTTACGCCCGGCAGTTCGCGCCCTTCGAGAAATTCGAGCGATGCGCCGCCTCCGGTGGAAATATGGGTAAACTTTTTCGCCCAACGCTCATGCGCAACCGCCGCGGCAGTGTCGCCGCCGCCGATTATCGACACGACGCCGGGCTGGTTGGCAAGCGCCTCGCCGACGCGCACGGTCCCGACCGAGAAAGCCTGGATTTCGAAAAATCCGAGCGGACCGTTCCAGATGACGGTCTTGGCGCGTGCGATTTCCGCGATGAAAGCATCGACGGTTTGCGGTCCGATATCCAGACCCATCAATTCGGAAGGAATCTCGGTGACCGTGTTAGCGGTGGCGCTGGCTTCAGGAGCGCCTGCGACGACATGGTCAGACGGCAGCACGATTCTGACATTTTTCTTATCGGCCTCGGCAAGCAGCTCGCGGGCGAGATCGATCTTGTCGTCCTCGACCCTCGAGCGGCCGACTGCGATGCCCTGTGCTTTAAGAAAGGTGTAGGCCATCGCGCCGCCGATCAGGATCGCATCGACCTTGGTCATCAGATTTCGAATAACTCCGATCTTGTCGGAGACTTTTGCACCGCCCAGGATCGCGACCGCCGGGCGCTTGGGATTTTCGGTGACTGCGCGAAGCGCCTCGAGCTCGCGCATCATCAGGAATCCAGCGGCGCGCTCCGCGATGAACCGGGTGACTCCGACCGTCGAGGCATGAGCACGATGTGCGGCGCCAAAGGCGTCGTTGATGAAGACTTGTTTGCCGCGCGCGAGTTCGTGGGAGAAGTCGCGATCGTTGGCTTCTTCTTCGGGGTGGAAGCGCAGGTTCTCGAGCAGAATCGCTTCGCCGGGTTTAAGCGCGTCGATCATTTTGCCGGTGTGATCGCCAATGCAATCGGGCGCGAGCGCAACCTTTTGCCCGAGCACCGCGGACAGGTACTCGGCGACGGGCCGGAGGCTCAGTTCAGCGCTGCGTTCCTTGGGGCGGCCGAGGTGTGAGCAAAGCACCGCGGAACCGCCATGCTCGAGGATATAACGAATCGTGTCGAGGCTCGCGTCGATCCGGCCGGGGTCTTGAATCTTGCCTTCGTGCATCGGCACGTTGAAATCGCATCGCACGAGCACCTTCTTGTCTTTCAACTGAAGGCGCGTAATTGGCAGGGCGGGCATCGCGGCGATTTCTTGGGCGACTCGACTCGATTCTGATGCTTACAGCTTGCCGGCGACGAAGGCGGCAATGTCCGCGAGCCGGTTCGAGTAGCCCCATTCGTTATCGTACCACGAGAATATCTTCACCAGCCGCTTGCCACTCACCTTGGTCAACGGCGCGTCGAAGATCGACGAATGGGGATTGCCGTTCAGATCGATCGAGACCAGCGGCGCCTCGCTGTAGGCGAGAATACCCTTGAGCGGGCCTTCGGCGGCGGCCTTCATCGCACTGTTGACGGATTTTTCATCGGCGTCTTTCTCGACGATCGCGGTCAGATCGACCAGCGAGACGTTGGCGGTTGGAACGCGGATCGCAAGGCCGTCGAGCTTGCCCTGGAGTGCGGGCAGCACCAGGCCGATCGCTTTCGCAGCGCCGGTCGAAGTGGGAATCATCGAGAGCGCTGCCGCACGCGCGCGGCGCAAATCCTTGTGCGGGGTGTCCTGCAGGGACTGATCGGAAGTGTAGCTGTGAATCGTGGTCATCAGGCCGTGCATGATTACGAATTTTTCGTGCAGGACTTTTGCGATCGGCGCGAGGCAGTTGGTGGTGCACGATGCATTGGAAATGACGTCGTGCTTTTTCGGATCGTAGGTGTCGTGATTGACACCTAGGCATAAAGTGACATCGGCGCCATCGGCAGGCGCGCTGATGACGACTTTTTTCGCGCCGGCGGAAAGATGCATCGCGGCCTTGTCGCGTGCGGTGAACAGACCGGTCGATTCCACCACCACCTGCACGCCGAGCTTGCCCCAGGGCAGCTTTGCGGGATCGCGCTCCGCGAGCACCTGCAACGGCTTGCCGTCGAGGAAGATGTGGCCGCCTTCGGCCTTGACCTCGTGGCGGAGAGCGCCGTGGACGGAATCGTATTTGAGCAGGTGCGCGAGGGTCGCCGCGTCGGTGATGTCGTTGACGGCTATGACTTCGAGTTCTTTCTTGGCGAGCGCCGCGCGCAAGAACATCCTGCCGATTCGGCCGAATCCGTTAATCCCAATCTTTATCGCCACCGCTCAATTCCTCCTGATAGGCAATTCGCGCCGCTCAAAAATGCAATGACCCGAACCTTAGATAAGTCCGGGTCCGATGTTCAAGGGCGATCTATGAAATCATCTTACGCCGGGTCGGGTCGCGAATCACGACCGCGCGAGCGGCCGGAGAAGAACAGGATTCCTGAAACCTCACGCAGGTTTCAGACTTCCCGTTGGTAAAGAAAAGATAAGATGCGGCCTGATGGCCTGTTAGAACAGGTAAGGGGGAATTTACCTCGCCCGTTCTTTCACGGGAGGTGCCACGGCCCCTTCGACTCAGGGCAAACTCCGTCCCGCATCTGGTTCACACAGGAAGCGCGAAACCCAGTGTGGGTTTCGCTAATTCTGGTTGGGTCTCTTTCCTGGCAGGCACAGGCGGCGTGCTGGTTTTGCGCGCGCCGATACCCTTATAATAGGCCGATTCTCGGGCTGAGTGGCGGGTTTTATGCTCCATCAGGTGAGCGGTGCAGGCGGGCTGGGTGTGGTGGATATGGTGCTGGGCACTGGCCCGGTGGTCGCCGTCGTGCTGTGGTTGCTGGTTGCGTTTTCGATCGGTAGCTGGGGAATCATCCTTTACAAACTGGTTCAGATATCGCGTGCGCGGCGCGAGTCCGAGCGCTTCATCGCGATTTTCTGGGATTCGAAGAACCTGGCCGCGATTCATACCGCCAGCGTCGGCTACAAGCGAAGTCCGGTCGCGCAGGTTTTCCGCGCCGGCTACCAGGAGTTGCTCCAACTGACCCGAGCCAAGCGGCAGGCAGTCGGCGCCGAGGGCGGCTTCTCGACGGACCTTGGCGGAATCGCAAACGTGATGCGCGCGATGAAGCGCCAGGAAAACGTGGAACTGACCAAGCTCGAGTCGGGGATAACGTTTCTCGCCACCACCGGTTCGTCGTGCCCGTTCATCGGACTATTCGGAACGGTGTGGGGAATCATGACCGCGTTCCTCGGACTCTCGGCATCGCACACGTCGAGTATCCAGGCAGTGGCGCCGGGTATCGCAGAGGCGCTGATCACGACCGCGGTCGGGCTGGTCGCAGCGATTCCGGCGCAGATGTTCTACAATTACTTCATCGCGCGAGTGCGGGTGCTCGCAACCGAGATGGACAATTTCACTTCCGAATTTTTAAACATCGCCGAACGTCACTTCCTTTCGTAGGTGAAGCTGCAAACTGATGGCATTAGATCCGGCACAACGCGGGCAGATGGTCTCGCAGATCAACGTCACGCCGCTGGTGGACGTGATGCTGGTGCTGCTGGTGATCTTCATGGTCACGGCGCCGATTATTCAGCAAGGGGTCGAGGTTTCGCTGCCCAGGGTCAAGGCGCAGGCGCTGCCGGGCTCGGAAGAACAGTTCGTGGTGTCGATAACGCGCGGCAGTGAAATCTATCTGAATGACTCCAAGCTTTCGGCGGCGGAGCTGACCGACAAGCTGAAAGCGATTGCGCAGGAGCGTCCCGACCGCCAGGTTTTTATCCGCGCCGACGACCAGGTGCCATATGGCGAGGTGATTCGCACCATGGCGGCGATCAAGTCGGCGGGAATCGAGAATGTCGGGATGGTGACCGAGATGCCGGCCGGCGGCACCGACGCGTCGGCATCGCCGCATGCGCGAAGTGAGCGCGAGCGTGGCAGCGCCGGACCATAACGGAGACGAGGGTCAATCGCGGGCCGGATATTTCGCGGCGATTGTCGTCTCTGCGCTCGGCCACCTTGCGCTGTTCGCTTTGGTCTTTTTCATCGCGCCGCGGTATCTGCATCAGCCGGACGCGCCGCCGACCGCGTACACGGTAAAGATCGTCGATAACATCCCGGCTGGCGATATCGGGACGCATCTGCCGCGCATCAACCGGCACCGGACTGACGAATCGAAGGCCGAGTCCCGCTCCGAGGAACCCAAGGTCAAAGTCGAAGAACCCAAGCCGGAACTCGCGCCGAACGACGATAAGGACGCGTTGGCGCTCAATGCAAAGAAACTCGACACGCCGACCGCGACGCCCACGCCCGAGCCAACACCAGAGCCGACGGTCGAGCCGACGGTAGAAGCGACGCCGATGCCGGCCGAAACGCCAAAACCGACGCCAAAGCCGAAAACACATGCGACGCCCAAGCCCACGCCCCAAGCGTCAAGGCATCATGCGCCAAAGTCGGAAGCGTCGATTGCGATCGCAAAAGCCAGTGCGACGCCGAGTGTCGAGGAGCGTCTGGCCGCGCTGAAACGCAAGAATTTCAAGGAGCACGTCGAGCGCGTGGCGAAGATGGCGGCCGAAGAAAAGAAGAACGCCGACGACGATTCGGACGAGGGCACCGACACGTTCGCCGGTTCGTCGGGCGGCGGTCCGGTCGTGGGCAGCGTCGCGTCGGAGGGCAGCGGCTACGGAGTTGGTCCGGGCAAAGGCAGCGTGGGGATTCTACAGGACCCGGAATTTCTGCTGTACTATAAGACCGTGCAGGATCAGATTAAGCGGGCGTGGAGTTTTACGGGCGGGTCCAACGATCTGACTGCCACCGTGGATTTCGCGATCGGTCCGGACGGAGCTTTGACCGGCGCGAAGATCGGCGCGAGTTCGAACGACTCCGCGTTCGATGATTCCGTGATTCGTGCGATCCGCCGGGCCGCGCCGTTCCCGGCGCCGCCGGATAAATTTCGCGATCAATTTTCTTCCGGGATCAAGGCTTTGTTCCAGCTCGGCGAACTCAAGTCCTAAGATCACGATGGTGCAGGAGGTGCGGATGAGCCAGGTACATGAAGTTCGAGTTGGCGCACGGGCGTGTCTGAAAACATGAAGCGATCGATTCTGTCTTGCGCGATCATGTTTGGAATCGCGTTGGCTTTCGTCGCCGGTCCGGCCGCGGCGGCGCCGATCACGATGACGATTGCCGGACCGGGCTCGCAACTGTCGACGATCGCGGTGTCCGGACTGAAGAGTCTTGGCGGTGACGACGACCATCGCGTCAGCGGCGAATTCATCGGCACGCTACGACGGGACCTCGAACTCTCGGGCTATTTCAGAATTATCGATCCGCACGCGTACATCGAGGATCCGCAGTCTTCAGGCTTTGAGCTCGGCCAATTCAATTTCGCCGATTGGCGAACGATCAACGCGGACTTTGTCGTTAAGGGCTCGATCGCCGCGGACGGCTCCGGGATGAAGCTGACCGCGTATCTCTACGATGTCGCGCAGCAGCGGCGCATGATGGGCAAGAACTACTCGGGCCAGGCAATCGACGCGGCGCGGATGGCGCGGCGGTTCGCCGACGCGATCCTGGAGTCCGCGACGGGACAGAAGGGGCCTTTCGACTCCAAGCTCGCGTTCGTCTCGACCCGCGGCGGACGTTTCAAGGAAGTCTATACGCAATCGATCGACGGTCAGAACCTGTTCAAGCTGACCGACAATCCTACTATCAACCTGTTCCCGAGTTTCGATCGCAGCACACGCTACGTGCTCTATCTCTCGTACAAGAGCATGGAACCCGCGCTCTATCTTGCCGACCTCAAGGAGCGGCGCGAAACGCGGCTCGACAGCCCGCACGGCCGCGTGATTGGCGGAACTATTTCGCCGGACGCCGAACGAGTGGTGGCCGCGATCGAGCGCGGTGGCGCGACCAATCTGTATCTGATCACGCGCGAGGGCGCCGAGATTCGACAGCTCACCGACACCAACGGAATCAACGTGAGTCCGGCGATCTCGCCAGATGGCCAGACGATGGCGTTCACCTCGGATCGCTCGGGCAATCCGCAGATTTACGTGATGCCGCTCGCGGGCGGCGCGGCGCGGCGGCTAACATTCACCGGCGACTACAACACCACGCCGGTATTCTCGCCCAAGGGTGACCGGCTTGCGTATCAGCGCCGTGCGAGCGGGCGCTTCGATATCTGGACTCTTGCGCTGCGCGCTGGCGAGCCGACCCAGGTAACCGACGGCAACGGTTCCAACGAATATCCGAGTTGGTCTCCTGACGGCCGCTATCTCGCGTTCAGCTCGACGCGAGATCGCCGCTCGCGGATCTATATAGTGATGGTCGGCAACCGAAAGATTATTTCTGCATTGACGGAGGGTAAGGGTGATGATTCCTGTCCAGTGTGGTCGTGGTGGCTGGGTGATTAGCGGTTCCACAATTTTGAGAGCGGTGGCGGTGGTCGGTCTGGGCGCGATGCTGGCGATGGGCGGCTGCTCGTCGAAGAAGCCGGCCGCCATCGACGGGACCAATCCCAACGGAAGTCAACTTGGTGAAAATGGCGTTGACAAGAGCGGCGGCAACTCGCTCGAGGACTGGCAAAAAGGAAAAGTCGGCGGCGGTCCGCTGAGCGATATCCATTTCGCGTACAACGAGTACACGATCGAGCCGCAGGACGGCTCCGTGCTTAAATCCAATGCAAGTTGGCTGCAAGGGCATGCGCAGACCCGGGTCCAGGTCGAGGGTCATTGCGATGAGCGCGGCTCCGAGGAGTACAATATCGCGCTGGGCGCAAAACGCGCGCAGGCCGCCAAGGATTACCTGGTGACGCTTGGTATCGCCGGCAGCCGAATCTCGACAATCAGCTATGGTAAGGAGCTCCCCACTTGCACCGAACACGACGAGAGTTGCTGGTCGCAGAACCGGCGCGATCATTTCGCGGTCAGCCAGTAAGGACGCCGCCGCCGTTGCGAATTATGAACTGGTCAATCGGGGCTGCCGCGCTCGCCACCGCGTTTGCGCTTGCGGGATGCACTCAGCAGAGCGATCTGCAGCAACTCAATCAGAACGAGTTTACGCTGCGCGGGATGATCGCGAGCGACCGCCAACAGATCGACGCGCTGCAACAGCAGATTCGGCGTCAGAACGATGAGATCACCGAGCTCAAGCATGGCGCCGCAGGCGCCGGCGGCGACGCATCGTCGCTGAACGATAAGGTCGCCAAGCTCGAATCCGAAGTTAGCGCGCTGCAAGCCGGGATGGCGGCGACACCGGGAGTGATGCCGCCAGCCGGCGATACTGCGGGTTCGACGCCGGGAACGATTGCGTCGAGCGGCGCATCCGGTCCGGGACCGTCGGTACCCGCGATGCCCGCCGAAACTCCGCCGTCGTGGCCGGGAGAACTCGATCAGGAAATTACCGACGCCAAGGGCTCGAGCGAACCGGGCATAAAGATATATCGTCAGGGTCTCGACGCAATGAAGGCGGGCAAGTATCCGCTCGCGGTCACCAACTTCACCAAGTTGCAGCATTCGTATCCGAAATCCGCGCTCAGCGAGCCCGCCGAATACTTCGCGGCCAACGCACTCTACGAAACCGGCGAGTTCGACAAGGCGATTCTGCAGTTGAACGATCTGGTGATGCGCTTTCCGAAAGGCAAGTACGCGGGCGCAGCGCTGCTGCGCGAGGCGCAGGCTTTTCTGAAGCTGAACGATCGGATCGACGCTCGTCTGACTTTGCAGAAGCTGGTCGCCGACCACGGCGGAACGCCGCAAGCGACGGCCGCAAACACCATGATGAAAGATCTCGCGAGCGACTAAGGCGGGTTTCGGTCCCGGGAAATCACGGCGTCCACTGACCCATGGAGATAATTCGCGATCTCGAAACGCTCACGCGCCATCCTTATCCGGTCACCGCGATCGGTAATTTCGACGGCGTGCACATGGGCCATCGCGCGATCCTTAAAGCGGCGATCGATCGCGCTCGCGCGGCAGCCGGCACCGCGTTCGCGCTGACCTTCGATCCCCTGCCTGCCAAGCTGCTGGTCCCGGATCGCGCGCCGGCGCTGATACTCATTCCCGACGACAAGCTCGAACTGCTGAGACTGTCGGGAATCGACGGGGTGATCGTGCTGAACTTCACCCGCGAACTTAGCATGCTCTCGCCGCGCGATTTTGTGCGCACCTATCTGCGCGGAAAAATCGGCGCGCGCGAAGTGGTCGCGGGCCACAGCTTTACCTTTGGCCACAATCGCACCGGGAACCCGGCCGTGATGATCGAGCTCGGCCGCGAGTTCGGCTTCGACACCACCGTGGTCGGGCCGGTCAAGCTCGGCGGTGTCGAGGTCAGTTCGACCAAGGTGCGCGAGCTGATCGGGTCGGGCGACATGCGCGGCGCGGCCAAATTGATGGGCCGCTATCATTTCCTGCACGGCCCGATAGTGCGCGGGCGCGAGCGGGGACGGAAGCTCGGATTTCCAACCGCGAATCTCGAAAGCGAAACGGAATGCATCCCGCCCGACGGGGTTTACGCGACGCGGGTGATCCTGGACGACGGCGCGTATGGGTCGATCACCAACTTCGGGATGCGTCCGACTTTTTCGGAGACCGCGCGATCGATCGAGGCGCACATCTTCAACTTCACCCGCGACATCTATGGGATGCGCATCAAGCTCGAACTGATCGAGCGAATCCGCCCCGAGCGCAAGTTTGACAGCGCCGATGCGCTCAAGAATCAGATCGCGCTCGATCTGAGCAAAGCCCGCGAAATCCTCGCCGCGGTCTAGTTCGCAGCGGTGCTCGACCTCGCCGCAGCCATCGCCGGCGCCTTCACAAATTTGAGCATGAAGCGATCAGTCTCGCCGCGATGCTTGAACACGTTCCAGGTGCGATCATCCTCCGGATGACGCAGCGCAGCCGACGCGCCGGTCAACTTGAAGCCCGCCTTTTCGACGTCCTTGATGAGAAAATCTTCGTCGATTCGATGCAGCGTCGTAGTTTCAGTGTCGCCGGTGCCCGACTTTGCGCTGTGATCGACAATTCCGTAAATCCCGCCCGGCTTGAGCGCCTTGAACACCGCCGCGTTCACGTTCTCGCGATTCAATTTGAAGCCGACCATGTCGTGATAGTTGAGATGTATAATGACGACGTCGAGCGAGCCCGCCGCCACCGGCAGCAGGTCGGGCGCATCGAACGGTTTGCTGACCGCGACGACATTTTTCAGCGCCGGTTCCTTCAGCCGTTCATTCCATGCGTCTCCTATCTTCTTGAATTTTTCCGGGAACGATCCGTTCTGCGAATATACCTTTCCGCTCGAGCCGACGATTCGCGAAAATAGCTCCGTCATGTAACCGCCGCCCGCGAAGACGTCCGCGACTTTCATTCCGGGCTTGATCCCATAGAACGCCATGATCTGATCCGGCTTGCGTCCCGCGTCCAGTGCCTTGTCGGCGGCCGGCCGTTCGGGCGAATCGATCGCGTCAGTGATCGTTTGGGGAATCTGCGCCGCGGGGACCGGCGCGCTCTCGGTCACCGCCGCCTGAAGCGTGCCAACAACCTGCGCGCGCGCGGGTGACAATATCCAGGCGACCGCGACCAACGCTAGCATAGTTGATAGTGCGAACCGGTACGGCCGAATAGCCATTCTTATAGTCATTTCATTTCTCCCTTCTTTATCGAATCGGAAAGCTTCAGAGCCGACAGCTAACACACCGGCCGCAACGCGGGCAACGCGGTTTCTGACGCGCGGAATCGGGCCTATCGCGATGCCTCGGATTTT
>JBGPNU010000037.1:0-15451 GCA_041487675.1 Binatus sp. (SeqCode) | reverse complement strand
GTACTCCGATGGTCGTCGATCGACACGGCGCCCTTTCGCGGCGGCACGTTCGTTCTGCGCAATACCAATCATATGGTGCGGACCTATCCGGGATGCGACGGCCTCAAGACCGGCTTTTATGCCGAAGCGGGCTTCAACGTGGTCGCAACCGCAAAGCGCAGCGGTCTCCGTCTGATCGCGGTTGTGCTCGGCACTCCCCGGGTTAACCTCACCAATTTCAAGCAGGCGTCCGAACTGCTATCGCAGGGATTTATCAACTACGAGATGCATCCGATCGCCAAAAAAGGAACGCCGGTTGCGCGAACCGTCGCGGTGACCGGCGCCGAGATTGACAGCATCAAGCCGGTCTGGGGCGCCGATGCGGGCGTATTCGTGAAGCGTGGCGACGCGAAGAGCGTAGTAAAGGTGGACTACAGCTTGCCGGCGTCGGCCGCGGCGCCGATCAAGGCCGGACAGCAGATTGGCGCCGCCAACGTGACCGCGGGCGGCAAGCCGGTGGCCACGATCGCATTGCTCGCCCCGGCTGACATACCGAAGAAAAGCTCGATAGTTAAACGGTTATTCGGCCTTTTTTGAGGGTCCGAAATTGCAAGGCTGCGTCGGCTTGAGAGGCGGTCAATGCTCGCCGAGCGGCCTCAAGTGCGCCCATTGTGGTCGGGATAGTGCAACCGCAAGCCGGAGAAAGCGAGACGCTCGCGTTCCTTGTCGAGGGTGAACAAACTGGCCTGATACTCGATGGCGAGAGAAGCGAGCAGAGCGTCCACGGTGGAGAGCGTCAGGCCGCGCGCGCGAGCCTGGCGAAAGATGCTGGCTGCGACCACATAGGTGGCGAACCCAGTCGGCTCGATCAGAGGCCAGCCCGCCAGAAGGCGCGCGACCTCGGCCACATCGCGTTTGAGGCCTTGCAGAACCTCGGTCACGATCACGCCGGCGAGCACGAGCGGGGCGCCCGAGCGGATCAAACGCTCCAACTCGTTGCCGGCGCGTCCGCGATTAGAGTTGAGAAAGTCAATCCAGACGGAACTGTCGACCAAGATCAAACGCGGTTCCTGCGCATGGCTTTCAAATCGCCGCGCCAAATGCCGCTGCCGCGATAGCGCAGGATGTCTTTGCGGGTCTCGGTCTCGACGAGCAATTCGAGCGCGCGCTGCACGACCTCGCGTTTGGTGCGCAGGCGGGTCAGCTTGCGGGCTTGAGATAAGAGCCGATCATCAATGTCGATGTTGGTTCTCATACACCAATCTTACACCTTTTTTGTGCATTGGAAAAAGCATAGACCGCGTTGCGGTCTCGACTGAAAGTTTTGAGGAATGGTTGAGCAGTTGAAGACCCGGCTCTATCGGGGCGTTTTCGGGGAGGACGAAAGCTAAAGTTGAGGTCGTCGGGAGTGGACAGCCTGTTGAGAATCGAACCAAGTCACCCGCGATCCAGTCGGAAAATTGTCCCAAAGAATGGTAAAATGGTTGTGCGGAGGTGCTGAGGAAGTGGCAAAGACTCCAACGGATTCGTACCGTGACATCTTTCTGTCGCATCGATCAACTAACAAGAATTTCGTACGGCGCCTCGCCGCAGACGTAGAGTCTACATCGCTCAACGGACGTCATCTTCGCACTTGGGTGGATGAAGCCGAGATCACGCCGGGCCACAGCGTGACCGGGATGATCAATTGCGGACTTGAAAACAGTCGTTTCATCGGCTTCGTCCTCACGCCCGAATACTTCGAAAGTGAGAGCGGGTGGACGGATGCCGAGTGGCACGCCGCGTTGTACGCCGATCCAGATAACCGCCGATCAAGGCTAGTTCCGTTGCTAGCGGCGGACTGTCCTTATATCCCGGCACTGCTTCGACACCTTAGATGCATTGATCTGCGCGGTCGCCACTACGCGCAAGGTCTCAGAGAGCTTCTGGCAGTACTCAGGAACGAGCCGCTGCCGCGGCCGACCATCTACCGCGGCCAACTCATTACAACCGATCAGAAGATTGATCGTTCCACGCTCGTAGCAGAACGCTCTGTCCTGCAATCATTGCCCGATCTCGTAACAGAGCGCCTCTACTGTAATCTACTGCCGGTCGAGCGCCTTCCGCAGTACGTATACAGCGCACCGATCGTCAACTCCTTGGTTAAAACGAAGAAGGATGGTTCAGTAGCCTTACCCTCGAAGCAAGAGATCAAGGCCGCGATTCGGAGCGCCAATGCAGAGCACCCAGAGGGAGCGCGATTCATGCCCGCGTTTCGCCTCTTCGAAGACAGAATTTTTACCTTTCACGATTTGGAATCTCCGGACAATCCCCTCGCTTCGGTCATAGAGGACGGAGAGGTCGAGCCTCTGAACAGCACGGACTTCATCACGGAAGAAGAAAATCGCAAACTTCTCACCTCCCTCTTGAACATGGCGCTCACTCGACATGTCGGCCGGCTTGGATTGGTCATAGACAACGTCAAGCACGACCGGTTTTTCTTTTCAGGCGACAATGGTGCCGCTCGCGTCATTAGGTGGATTCCCCTCAAGAGGGCGGTTTCCCGCACTGTGGCCAAACCGATGATGAATGAGGAGGGCCGCGTGTTGTTTTGGCGACATCTCGGCGCCTACCTAAAATTCACCTTCCTCGCGAATAAGTTCTACGTTCAGATCGCTCCGACCTGGGTCATAACGTCCGACGGCCAGCACCCAAGCGCCGGCCCTGACATCGGTAGAAGAGTGATTAAATGGACCGGACCTGAACGAAATCTCCACTTGCTCTATCATGTCCGCTTTTGGACGTGTGTCCTACGCAATCGTTCGGGGGGCCCTATGCTCGTGCGCGCGGGCGATCAGTCAATCGAGGTCGCCTCGTTTCCGGCCTTCATTGAACAGCCCTATGGTATTGATGGCGATCAACGGGATCTATTACGGCTTCTCTACCGCGCTGCCGCACTTATGGGGCAAGCCGAGGAAGAGAAGGCTGATGACGCCATCACGACGGGCCTCGCCGCCTTAGATCTAGACGCTGAACAGGACGAAGGCGACGAAGATGACGGCAATATTCCGGATGGTGACGAGGAGGATAAAGCCGAGTGAGCCATCCGCAACGTTATCGAAGGTCGCCCGCACGGTTGCCAAATTTTGAGTCCGGCATTCTTGCGGAACCTTTGCTTGCTTTTGGCGGTCATCACGAACATGTGGACCCGAAGACAGGCCTGAGTCTTTATGGCCCATACAGCCTCGTCGGGCAGGCCCGTCCCACCCCCAGCGGAGTGATCGTCGGCACTGTCGGACCAGCATCTATGATCGCTGATGCAGAAGGTTGGCTAAGCGCGTGCCGAGGGCTGCTCAAAAACGACGGCAGTCAACCCTTTCTTTACCCTCATTTCCCAGGTTTCAACCCTGCGCTACCCTTTCAGTGTGACCTGGTATACGGCGACACGTGGCGCGAAGCGATTAGGAGCGAAGCTTTCAAAGATGTCCTCGGGCTTGCCAACTTCTATGAGCGTGTCAAACGAGTCGTACAACTATATGTTCGAGCCGTAGAAGTACTGGCCGGTCGAGAACCGACGCCGCACGTGATCTTATGCTGTATCCCGCAGGAGGTCGTTGACACCTGCACGGTACGACGGTCCAAAACGGGCGAGGAGCGGCGAATCCGAATAACCAAGTCGGAAAAGCTTGCACGAGAAGCGGTCAGTAGGGGGCAAGGCTTTCTGTTTGCCGAAATGGACCCTTCACTCGGAGTAGAAGACGAGGAGTCCGGGCACCAGAACCTTCGAAGGGGCTTGAAGGCCGAGTCTATGCAGTTCGGCATTCCAACTCAGCTCATCTGGCCAAGAACTTTGAGGCTCGTACAAGGCAATGCCGGTCCCGGCGAAAGGGCGGTGCAGGACATTGCCACAAGAGCTTGGAACTTCACCACAGCGCTTTATCACAAGGCTGGTGGGTCACCATGGCGTCTAGCCGAGATCGAAGAAGGAACATGCTTTGTTGGCGTGTCATTCTATCGAGAGATTCTTGCAGCCAATCCCCGGCTGAGAACCAGCATGGCCCAGGCCTTCACCTCAGCGGGTGATGGCTACGTTCTTCGTGGCAATTCGTTCGAGTGGGACCCTACGAAACAAAATTCACCCCACCTAAATTATGGCCTTGCGGCCAGCTTATTGAGTGAGGTTATCGACCTCTACAAGCGGCAAAATCGCGATAGCCTGCCGCGAAGGATCGTGGTGCACAAGAGCTCGCGGTTTTGGGAGGAAGAGCTATCGGGATTTGAGGATGCATGCAAGAGCATTCCGCGTAAGGATTTTGTTGCGTTTGGTTCGCGAGGGCTTCAGTTCTACCGAACAGGCGATTATCCCGCTCTGCGAGGCACGTACGTCAGATTCAGCGATTCAGACCTCTTGCTATACGCCTCTGGATATATTCCTTTCTTAAGGACTTATCCGGGCGCGCGTGTGCCGCGCCCTTTGGAAATCTTGCAACACGTTGGAGACAGCCCATGGAACGTTGTACTTCAAGAAATCCTCGCCCTTACCAAAATGAACTGGAATACTGCTGATTTCGCATGCCGCGATCCTATCACTCTTGCCTTTTCGCGCAGGGTTGGCGAAATTCTCGCTGAAGTGCCGACAAATTCCAAGATACGTCACGAATACAAGTTCTATATGTGAAAGCCGTCCTTCGACGTAGACCTTGCGGCCTTCGCTGACGAACCGGCCGGCTATGCGGCGGCCTGATTGCCCCAAGCACTCCACCTTCACGACGCACCTTGGCTCTGTCCCAGATAGCTTCAATCGTAGCCGGTGATTAGCGGTGCATCGTGAGCGCGGGCGCGAACTTCAGTCGAAGGCAGAACCCGGCCGCCGTGTGCCAGTCGCACCTCGTGTGGAATGAACGGATGAAGTAAACAGGAAGCGCGAAACCCAGTGTGGGTTTCGCTAATTTGAAAATTAAATTCAGAAAAAGATCCGGGGTCCCTCGACTCCGGCAGCCTGCGCTCGGGATGACGGAAGGGACGCTCCGGATGACAGAGGGGGCCAGCGTCGATTGCGGCGCCTATTAAGACTTGGCAGCAGATTGGCACCGCCGAGGTGACCGCAGGCGGCAAGCCGGTGGCCACGATCGCATTGCTCGCCCCGGCTGACATACCGAAGAAAAGCTCGATAGTTAAACGGTTATTCGGGCTTTTCTAAGGTTCCGAAATTTACAGATGTTCGCTAGGTAACAATTTCGATTAGGGATTAGAACCGGCAGGTGATAGTCTCGCCCTTCGAACCCTCCCCGAAATGACACAAAAAGACAAATTCTACCGTGCCTATATGGATTTCTTCGAGACCGCGGAGCGCAAGCGCCGCTGGAATATCTTCGAGGACGTCCCTTGGGATCGAATCTCTCCCGAAACCAATACCGAGCAACGCGCGATCCGGATTGAGACCTACTGCGCCGAAGAGATGTATCTCCCGGACTACAATACGGCCGGTATCGAGATGGCGCGCGGGGTGTTCGGACTCGCGTGGTTCCAGACCGCGTGGAGCCACGAGGAGTCGCGCCACGCACTGGTGCTGAAAGAGTATCTGCTCCGCGCAGGGCTGCGCAGCCCCGAGCAAATGGACCGCCTGGAGACCGACGTGTTCGCGCACTCCTGGAAAATCCCGTTCCCCACGCTGCGCCAGATGAGTTGCTACGGCGCGATCCAGGAAGCGGCGACCTATCTTGCGTATCGGGCGCAAAAGGATCGCGCGGAACTCGAGCATGACGAACCGCTGGCGGCAATTTTCTTTTTGCTCAGCCGCGACGAGGCCGCCCACGCTGGCTTCTACCGTGAGATGGTCGCGCTCGCGATGGCGGAGGATCGCGCCGGCACGCTCTCCGATCTCGCTTATGTAATCGCAAATTTCAAGATGCCCGGCGACGGCTTGATTCCGAACTACCAGGAGAACCTCAGGATCGGCGGCGGCGGAATCAGCCCGCGCCTATTCTTCACCCGCGCGATAATCCCGATACTCAAGCAGCTCGGAACCTCGCGCGACGAACTCAAAGTCAGCAAGCCGATTCCGCTACGGGCTGCGTCCTGATAGCGGCTGCGATATAATTCCGCTCCGGCGCGGGCACTGGTCAAAGTTGGCTTGACGCCCACTTCAACGCGATGAACCGGAAACGACTTCTGATTGGCGCCGCGGCTATCCTCCTGATTTGGGTGGGCGCCAACCTCGCGCTTCATTTCGGACAGAAGCGTCACGACCATCTCGATTTCGACATCCAGCAGGTTTTCCCAATCGACAAGCCGACGATGCCGGGCGAGATTTTCGCGTCCACGCTCGCCGCAATCATGGACCATGAGCTGCACACCGGCTTCGGATGGCGTCCCAATGATTTCTTTCTGTGGGGTCCGAAACTCGCAGCCGACAATAATTCCGATCGTCAACTCGGCATCATTCAGGCGATCCGCGAAACCACCCGCATTTTCAAAGATCACCTGACCAAGGTTTCATCGAATCAGTACGACCCCGACCTCGTTATCGCCGACACTGATTTCCGAAACGACGCCGAGAAGTGGATACTGCCGGCGCCCGAGGGCAAATACGCTGACGGCGTCGAGCGGCTCAGAAAGTACGTCGCCGGATTGCACACGACCCCGCCCTCATCGCGCGAGCTGAACACCCGCGCGGTCGAACTGGTCAGGCTGGTTCAGACCTGGACCGACCTGCTCGGCGACGCGCATGCGAACCTGTACCGGACCGCCAAGGACGACGGCAGCGCGGTCCATAGCTGGGACTGCGACCATTATTTCTATCACTCGCAGGGCTACGCGCACGTCATGTACCACATGATGATCGCGATTGAGCGCGAGTACGCGGGCCAGCTCAAGGACGACCCGGTGCTCAAGACGTTGTGCGATGAATCAATCGACGCGCTCGGCAAGGCGGCGGTGATGAAGCCGATCGTCGTGATGAACGGGTCGCCCAACGGGATCTTCGCGAATCATCGCCGCAATCTGGACGCGTACATCACCGAAGCGCGGCAGAAGATGTACTCGATTCGCGAAGAGCTGCAACGCTCGCCGCTGTAGGGGTGTCGCGTCACAGCTCGACTGGCCGAAACCATCCACAGAGTACTGGGGAGGAAGTTACCAGACCCGCGATTGTCTGGTGCGCCGCACATTTATGCGCGGGAAGAATAACTAAGGTCCCTCACCCGCCGCTCAAGGGCTCTCGTCGGCCTCTCCCGATACAGGGAGAGGCAATTAGGAGAGTCGCGTCGGCCGCGTGTCGGAGGGCGGTTCGCTTTACCGTCGTTCCTGTTCCTGGAACTGTTTGAAGGTTCGATTGTCGCCGGGTGCGCGGTTGTGGTACTCGCTGCCTTCCGCGCCGTGACGGCGCCCATTGTACCATTGCCAGCTATTGCCCTGCTGCCGGTACTCGTTGCCATCGATGTCGCGGAACCGCCATGCGTTTTGCTCTTGAACCCATTGGCCCCGGCGTCCCTGATACCATTGGTCTGGATCGGCTCTGACCGGGCTGGGGTACCAGTTGTACCATCGCCAGCTATTGCCATCCTGCCGGTACACGTTGCCATCGATGTCGCGGAATCGCCATTCGTTTTGATCTTGAACCCATTGGCCCCGGCGTCCCTGATACCATTGGTCTGGATCGGCTCTGACCGAGCTCGATGCCAGAACAAACGAACAGATCAGAATCACAGCAGTTGCTAAAGTCCTCGTTTTCATCGTTCCTCCCTATGGCGGTCTCTATGATTATTGTTCAGTAGTTAGGCGGTTCACGCGACAGCCGCGTGTTACGAGAAGAACGATTCTGAATGTTTTCCCGCCGACATCCGGGAACTCGCGCCCCGCACTCGGCAGAATGATGGCGCCGAAAAAACGAGGCACGCGTTGGCTTCACCATGAGGGCATATTTGCCAAGCGTGCCTCTGCCAGCGCACGAAACGTCGCCAGCGATCCCCATCTACCAAATTGCCGCGCGAGCGTCTATCGGCCTATACTTTTTTAATCACGAGGAATCAGCATGCCCTCGGTTGGTCAATACATTTTTATCGGGCACAGCCGAATCCGATACGTCTTTGAAGTCTATCCTTTGAACACGAACTTCAAAGACGATTTCGGCGCCGTCTATATTTTCTCGCGCCCAATGAATATGCACACGCAAATACCGGTCTACATTGGCGAAACTGACAAGCTTGGGATTCGCATCCGCAATCATGAAAAATGGCCTTGCGTAAGGCGCAATGATGCGGCGCGCATCTGCATTCATGGAGACAGCAGGAAAAGATCAAGAAAAACGAAAGCGCAAGACCTTATCGAGCACTATGATCCACCCTGCAATCGAGGGTAGATCCTTTGACCGTCACAGCTCGACGAATGGGCATAGCAGCATCACGCCGCCGCGCACCAGCATCTCGAACATCGCGGGCGCCCATCTGATTGGAATGCCGAGCGCAGCCGCGAACGCACGCATCGCCCACGGCGTCGAAGCCGACACCTCGAAGCTTTCGCGGCGAAGTCCGAGCCATCGGCGCTCGGTGCGATAGGTCACCAATTCATGACGCTGATGCTCGTCGATTTTCGCGCGTTTTCGGGCAATCGCGATCGCAGTTGATAGCCCGCCGATCTCATCGACCAGCCCGCGCTCCTTGGCCGCGAGACCGCTCCAGATGCGCCCCTTGGCTACTGCCTCGGTCTGCTCGGGACTTAGCCGCCGGCCCTGCGCGACCTTGGCGGTGAACGCGGAATACAAATGACCGACCGTTTCATTCATTTGTGCAAGCTCGTTCTCGGTCAATGCGCGCGCGATCGACATCGCGTCGCTGACCGGTACGCTCTTCACATATTCGAGATTGACGCCAAGCTCGTTCAGCAAGCCGCCGAGATTGAACTTCGCGTACACCACTCCAATCGAGCCGGTTATGGTCGTTGATTCCGCGACGATAGCGTCGGCGCCGGCCGCGACGTAGTAGCCGCCCGAACCCGCCACATCGCCCATCGAAACTACTACCGGCTTGCCGCGTCCCTGCGCCTCGCGCACCGCGCGCCAGACCATATCGGAACCGACCGCGGAGCCGCCGGGCGAATTGACGCGGAACACGATTGCGCGCACGCGATCGTCGCGCGATGCGCGCTCGATTTGCGCCGCGGTCGCGATTCCGCTGATAACTTCGCCGGCCGCCAGCGCGTCGCCGGAAATTACCGGCCCGCTGCCATGGACCAGCGCGATTCGCGCCCGGCGCCCGCGCTCGCGGGAAAAAATAGCGTGCCGCCGATATCGCGCCATGCCGACGAATGTCTTGCGCTTGGCCTCGGGATCGAACTCGGCGCGGATGTCTTCGATATAACCCTCGCGATCGATCAGATGATTGTCGGCGGCGAACTTTGCGCTCACGAATCCCGCCGCGATCAGCTCCCGCGCGCGTTCGGGGGAAAGCTTGCGCGCCGATGCGATCGTCTCGACCAGGACCTTCTCCCAGTCGCTGACGATCGCCTCCATGCTTTCGCGCAGCGCCGGCGACATCGTGTCGCGGCCGAACGTCTCGGCGGCGCCCTTATACTCTTTCCATTGCAGAGTCTGCGCCTGGATCTTCAGCTTCGCGAACGCGCTCTTGAGAAACACGCCCCCGGTCGCGACCCCGAGCAGGGTGAGCATCGTGTCGGGATTCGCGACGATTTCCCCTGCGCCCGCCGCGACCATGTAATCGCGCAACCCGGCGCTATCGCCCTGAAGAATCGCGATCACCCGCTTGCCGGCCGAATGTGCGGCGCGGAGCAGACGATGTAGCTCATGTGCGGTGGCGAGTCCGGCCTCGAGTCCCGCTATTTCGACCACGATCGCGCGAACGTCGCTGTCAGTCGCGGCTGAATCGAGCACGTAGCGGAGATGATCGAGGCTGAGCGCGCCGCGATGCATGATCTGATCGAGCGGCGAGCGCGACACATCTTCTTCGATCGGACCCGCGAGCCGAATCATCACGACCGCGTCGCCGGGAATGAGCGCCGGCCGCACGATCGCAAACCAGAACGCGGCCACCAGAGCCAGCGCCATTGCAAGCAGCGTGATTCCCGCGGTCAAGTCACCGGCGTCGCATAAAACCGCGCCGGCGCCGGCCAGGATCGCGACCATAATTGCGAGCCGGACCTCGCGGCTTATCCACAATCGTTCAAATGGGTTCTTCATCGCCAAATGTTTTTTATACCCCGGAGCGGTCGCCTTTTTTGATTGCCCCATCTAGACTACCGCTTTTCGATGTCCAGGTCTTTCCTCATTCTGATTCTCGCCCTCGCTGCCGCCGGCCTCGCCGCGTGCTCGACCGCCGTCGAAGCGCCCAAGCCGGCCGCGCCCCCGCTCGTCGCCCGCTCGACAACCCTTGAGGTCACCAACGGCATCAAGGTGCTCACCATGGTTGGGATGCCGAATGGATTTGCGCCAATCGCCGGGCGTCCTCCGATGTGGCTGCAAGACGGCGCCGAGATCGGCGTGGTCGGAACTGAGGGCGGACATACGATCGTGTACGGGCTGGGCGGTCCCGCGTGGCGGACTGGGCGAGTGCTGGCCGCGGAGACCGGGCCGCGCGCCGCCGAAGCCGGAACGATCGTGGACGTGGCCGCGAGTCCCGAGGGTTTGACGCTCGCGACCGCGATGGTCACGCCCGACGGCAAACACCTCGATGTGATCACTCGCGACTTGATCGCGACCGGGGCCGGCAATGTGATCGCGAGCTTTGACGGACAATACGATTCCATCTCGCTAAGCTGGCTGAACCGCGCGACCATCGCGCTTGCGCTCAGACGGCATCCTGAGCCGCCTCCCGAAAATGAGCCGAAGTCCGAGCAAGGCGGCGATAGCAGCGCGCCAGACGTCGAGCCGCCGTCAAATCCCGCCGACGGATTGCAATTGATCGTCATCTCCGGAGCGGGCAGCGTCGCACCGCTGAAGCTCCCATGCCCGATGTCGCCGCTTAGCTGGAGCGAGCACGGAGTTTACGCGGTCGGCCAGGGTGACGCCGGCGCGCCGCCAATAATCATCGACCGGCGCAAATCCACCTGCACCAAGTTTCACGTTCCCGAGCCGATTCATGTGCTCGATTGGGACAGCGAAGACGAAGGCTCGTTTCTCTACGTCGGGGCCGATCCCACCCGTCGCAGCCTCGGCGTTTACCAATACAACATCGCGACCGGCGCCGAGAAGTTGATGGCGATATCGACCGGCGCCGCATCGTTCACCGGCGGCAGTGACGTGATCGCGCTCGGCAATCAGAAGCTGACATTCCGCGGAGCGATCGAGCGCCCCGAGGCGCCGATGCTCGCGCAGATCGCGATTTCGCAGTCCGATCAAAGTGAGGTTGACCTGAAGTCGCTCGGCTTCAACACCGTGCCCGCGATGCTCGCGCAGAGCACGATGGCTTATTCGAAGGGCTCCGACGACGCTGCGATGCAAATCTACGCGCCGAGCCTGCCGGTGCCGTGGCGAAAAATCGTCACTTATTCGCTGCGGACCGACAGCGCGTTTCTGCTCGCTGCCGGTCCGGCTCGCGGTACGGTTACGATGAGCTGGTCGCCGAAGGGACGCTGGCTGGCGATTCTGGATGGCGACGTTTCGACCGGCACGGTGCTGAGCGTGCTAGTCCCGCCGCGTTGAGATTGGTCACGAAGATTCAGTTGCCGGTTCGCGCTCGATTCTCGAAGTAGTCCGCGGCCGCGCGAAACGCCGCCGCGGCGCGCTCGAAACTGTCGAACACCACGAGACCGCGCGCGCGTGCGAGTTGCTTGCCTCTCGCGACGATCGCTTCGACGTGCGCCGGATGCATCACGACGGCGAACGGCTTGGCCGAGCGGCCGGCGAATCCCTTAAGCTTGTCGAGCAGGCCGGTAATTTCGTCCTCGTGCGCGGCCCATCGCGCCGCGCGAAGCCCGGTGCCGACTTCCAGAACGATCGCGTCGATTACGGGGTCGCGTTCGAGGACCTCCAGAATCCGATCCAGATTGCCCTGATGCAGCCCGGAACCGATGGTCCCGCCCGCGTCGAGCGGATTGCGGTAGCTGCCGCCGATAATGTTGAAGAACGACTTGAGCTCCGTGTACGACGATTCCGACAGCGCCGGTATCTCCAGCCCGGCCGTGGCGAACGTGTCGGTAATCACCACCGATTGCCCACCCGTCATCGCGACCAGTCCCATCCGCCGTCCGCCGACGCGTCTGGCGCGCGCGAACAACTCGACCGCGTCGAGCATCGCGTCAAGACTCGCGACTTCGACCGCGCCGCTTTGCCGAACGACCGTGCGCCAGGTCGCTTCGGCCGTCGCGAGCGAGCCGGTATGCGAGAAGGTCGCACGCGCGCCCGCCGCGGTGCTTCCGCCCTTCCAAATCACAATCGGATGACGCTCCGCCGCGCGCCGCACGCTGTCGAAGAAGCGCCGTCCGTCGCGCACTCCTTCTATATACATCCCGATCACGGTGGTCGCCGGATCGTCGCTCATCAGATCGATATAGTCCGCCGCCTCGAGCACCAGCACGTTGCCAATCGACGCGGCCTTGTTGACTTCGATTCCGTGCGACGGCGCCTGCAGACAAAAGTTGATCGTGTGGGTGCCGCTTTGCGAAATGAAGCAGACGTTACCCGCCGCTCCCACCTTCTCTTCGGGAAAATTGCACAGCCCCGCCGCCGGACTGTAAAGCCCCATGCAATTCGGGCCGACCAGCGCGATTTCCGAGTTGATTGCGATATCGCGAAGTTCGGCTTCGAGGCGGATTCCAAGTTCTTCCGACGTTTCCGAAAATCCCGAGGTGAAAAATCCGATCGCGCCGACCCGATTCGCGACGCAATCCTTCAAAATTCGCGGCGCGATCTGCCGCGGCACCGCACTGACCACGTAATCTATCGGCTCGGCGATCTCCGCCAGGCTCCCCCGATTCTCCACTCCCAGCGCCTCGATGCCCGGTATCTCGTTCGGATCGATCTGGATCGAGTACAGCTTGCCCTTCAGATGCGCCATCGCACGCAGCCACATGTATCCGCCCATACGCTTGTCGCCGATCACGGCGACCGCCCGCGGGTTGAATGCTCGTTTCAGGTTTTCCAGACGCGCCGCGCGATGTGGGTCGGGCGCCAAAGTCTCGGCGTCCGCGGGAGCGAGCACGATTCGCGCGTCCAGGATCGCGAGGCCGTCGTTGTACGCAACGATCGGATTCAGATCCATCTCGGCAATTTCCGGATGAGCCGCGGCGAATCCCGCAATCGTTTCGAGGATCGAGACTATCGCGTCGATATCGGCGCTGGGCTGACCGCGAACGCCGCGCAGAATCTGAGCGCCGCGCAGATCCTCGAGCATGCCGGCGGCCTCGCGCCCGCCAATCGGCGCCAGGCGGAGCGCGGTGTCCTTCATCACCTCGACCAACACACCGCCCAGCCCGATCATCACCATCGCGCCGAAGCGAGCGTCGCGCATCGTCCCCGCTATCAGCTCGATCCCGGCGCGCGCCATCGGCTGGATCGCGACACCGTCGAAGCGGGCGGTGGGGGCCTTCGCGCCAAGGTTGCGGCGAATCCGCTCGAATGCGCCACGGACCTCCGCCACGGAGCCAAGATTCAGCTCGACGCCGCCTACGTCGCTCTTGTGGCTGACTTCGGGTGACAGCACCTTGAGCACGACCGGGAAGCCTATTTTTGTCGCCGCACGCGCCGCCGCATCCGCGCTCGCCGCGGCTTCCGGCACGGTAACGGGCAGGCCCAGAGCATGCAGAATTCGCTTGCTCTCGATTTCGGTGAGTACGGATCGTCCGCTCGATCGGGCCGACGATATTACCGATGAAAGTATGGAGTCGCTCACGCTTGTCGCGTATAGCAGAGCCACAGAACTATTTGAACCGCGCAGGGAGTTCAGGAATGCCGCGCCGAGCCAAATCGCGCCGAAAGGTTTTCGTTGCGCGCCAAGTCGATCAAGCCGCGCTCGAGCGGCTCAGAGCCGACGCGTCAGTCACGGTCTGGAACCATGAGATGCCGCCATCGGATAAAGCGCTGCGGACCGCGCTGGTTGACGCCGACGCGATCCTCTCGATGCTCACCGAGAAAATCGACGCGACGATGATCGCTCATGCACCGCGGCTCCGCGTGATCAGCAATCTCGCCGTCGGCGTGGATAACATCGATCTCGAAGCCGCCACTCGCGCCGGCATCGCGGTCGGGCACACCCCCACTGTCTTGACCGAGGCCACCGCCGACCTCACTTTCGGATTGATGATGGCCGCGGCGCGCAGAATCGCCGAAGCCGACCGCTATGTGCGCGCGGGACGATGGCGCACTTGGGGACCGATGACGATGCTCGGACGCGACATCCACGGTGCCACGCTCGGGATAGTCGGATGGGGAGCGATTGGACAGGCGATGGCCCGCCGTGCCGCAGGATTCGGGATGCGCGTGCTCTACCTGGAGCATCGCTCTCCAAAAGGGCTCGCCCCGGAGTTCGCGATGCCCGTGCGCTCGCGTCGGCAGAGCGCGTCACCTTACCCCGCTTGCTGGCCGAATCCGACTTCGTCTCGATTCACGTGCCGCTGACGCCCGAAACTCATCATCTCCTGGGGCCGCGCGAGTTCGCGCGGATGAAGCCCGGCGCGATCCTGATCAACACGGCGCGCGGCGCGGTCGTCGATCAGGATGCGATGGTTGCGGCGCTGAAGTCGGGGATTCTCGGCGGCGCCGGACTCGACGTGACCGACCCGGAGCCAATCGCACGACACGATCCATTATTGCGATTCGACAACGTGCTGATCACGCCGCATATCGGCAGCGCAAGCACCGCCACGCGCGCGCGGATGGCCGCGATGGCGGTGGACAATATCCTGGCGGTGTTCGCGGGGACGCAACCTCGATGGTGCGCGAATCCCCGGGTCAGGCTGCGTCGTCCCGTTGACGCAACCTGACCGGGTTCCAATCTGCCAAGCTGAAAGGGTTGTTCCTAATTGATCAATATGGGAGGCATGTCCGCCCCAAGCGGAGGCGCCGTCAAACTTGTAATCGTATCGGGGGCGACCGCCTGCACGAAACATCCGTTGATGCTGGTGCCGGTGGTGTTATGTGGCTCCAGGTAGATCATGGCAAACCCTTCTATTGTCATGGTGCAGTTTCCATTGCATCCGTGGTAGTCGACCGCCGGCACGATCACCAGGCATTTGTCGCCGACCGGGATAGTCTTGGGATTCCCTCCAGCGGCGGTGCACGGATCGGCGATGGGATGGCACTGGCTTAATCTGGTCGCCAAGTTGGTAATCACGGGATTCGAATTGCCCTTGTTGCCGGGTTCCGAGCCAATAGTGACGCCGATTGTGTATGAGGCGGGCGCGCCGTTCCCGATGGCATTGCCCAGCCCGGCATCGCCGTTTGCAAGATTCAGCCACTGCCAGTTACCCGGCGCGAGACCGCCGACAAACTTCTTGCCGAACGAGACGGATTGACCGGGGTCCATGGTGGATAGAGTACATGGGG
>JBGPNU010000036.1:0-15469 GCA_041487675.1 Binatus sp. (SeqCode) | reverse complement strand
GTCGTGCAATACCGGCGGATTCTTGACGGAGGTTGGCGGCGGCTCCCAATCTCCGACGCCGACTCCGACTCCGGGCACAGGCGCGCTCGGCTTCGTAAGCAACTTCGCCGACGGGAAAGTCGCTTCGTTCACGCGCAATACGACTACCGGCGTGCTGAAGCGCAGGGGCACGATTGCAGCGGGAATGAAGAAGGGTCCAAAAGGGCTCGCAGTCTCTTCGGGCGCGAGCTTTCTATACGTCGCCAATAATGCCGATGACAACATCTATGAGTACTCGGTGAATCAGACCAACGGAACCCTTACGCCGCTTACCACGCCATCGATCAGTAACGGCGGTGGAAGCGCACCGGATGAAATCGCGGTCAATCCGGCGGGGACTTTTTTGTTCGTGACGGGATTCAAGGACGGCACGGTCACGACCTATGCGATCGACACCAGCACCGGCCAGCTCACGCAGAACAAAACCAAAGTGACCGGACTCATGAAGCCATTCGGAATCGCGGTCGATTCAACCGGCGCATTCGCTTTCGTCGCGGACAAGATGGCGGGTCTGGTCTATTCGTACAGCATCAACAACACGAGCGGCGTGCTCAGCAAGATAAATTCAGTTTTTGATCTTGGCGGACCTGGCGGCAGCCCGGGCTTCATTGCGCTCGATCCCGGCGGCGCTTTTATCTACGTCACCGATCAAAATGCCGGGCAGCTGGCGGTTTTGGGAGTGAGCGCGGGTACGCTGTCGTTCTCCTCGCTGGCGCCATCAGGCACGTCGAGCAGAATGCCTCTTGGAATCGGATATGCCGCCGTCAACACGGTCGCTAATTTCATTTTCACTGCGAATCAAGGCACCGCGACGATGTGGTCGTTCCAGCTTACGGGTCCAGGCATCCCGATGACGCCGGTCGAGTTCGGAATTAGCGACAGCTTAAATTTGCCGACCGGGGTGGTTGTCGATCCGCAGAATTTGTTTCTTTACACCACCAATCAAGGCGCAGGAACAGTAAGCCAGTTCTCGCTGAGTCCCACCTGTTTCCCGACGGGTCCATGTTTCGTGCGCTCAGTTGCGACCGATACCAACGGAAACGCCAGCGGTCCATTCGGGATCATTTTGGCGAATTAGGTGAAGCGCGGCTCGATTCGAACGAAGGGGGCATCGGGGAGTAAATGAAAAACGTCGCCGCGCGAATTTTAGTCCTTGGGATTTTCTTATCTGCCGGTCTCGGCGGGATTCAGGCCGCGGCTGCTGCGCCCGCGACTGATCAAACCTACGTGCTGGCCTCGACCCTGAAAGTGGGCGGCGATGGGGGATGGGACTACGTCACGCTCGACGCGGCGGGCCGGCTTCTATACGTCACCCGCACGACTCATACGATGGTGATCGACGTATCGACGGGCAAAACGATCCACGACATCCCCGGAACCGCTCGGGCTCATGGCGTGGCTCTGGCGCCGGATGCGGGCCGCGGGTTTATCAGCGATGGCAAGGGCGCTTCGGTGATCGTGTTTGACCTGAACACGGGGGCGACCCTGGGCAAAGTCCCTGCGGCAGAAGATGCGGACGGCATCATCTACGATCCGGCGAGTAAGCAAGTGCTGGTCTTCTGCGGCGACGCGCACGAGATGGTTGCGATCGCGCCGGACGTGAAACCCAAGGGCGGGATGGCATCGGCGACGATCGATCTCGGAGGCTCGCCGGAGTTCGCGGTCGCCGACGGCAAGGGCCGGGTGTACGTCAATATCGAAGACAAGGACGAAGTGGCCGTGGTCGATACGCATGCGATGAAAGTGGTCGCGCGCTGGCCGCTCGGCCCGGGAAAGCATCCTACGGGGATGTCGATGGACCGGGAATCGCGAAGGCTATTTGTCGGCTGCCGGAACGGCAAACTGGTGATCATGAATGCCGACGATGGAAAGATCGTGGCGGATTTCCCAATCGGCGCGTTCGTGGACGCGACCGCATTCGACAATGGACTCGTGTTTGCGAGCTGCTTCGACGGAACTTTGACGGTGGTTCGCGAAGTGTCGCCGGACAAATTCGAGCTGGCGCAGACGGTAAAGACCGAGCTGGGTGCGCGGACGATGGCCGTCGATGGCAATAGCGGGACGATCTATCTGCCGACCTCGGACCTGACCACGCCGCCTGCGCCGAGCGCGGCAAATCCTCCGCGGCCGGTTCCCGGAACGTTCAGGATCCTGGTCGTGACGCGAGGCGGCGCGCACTAGATTTGCGTGGTCTCAGCTGGCAATGGCATTGTACGCTGCTTGAAATTTGGAATTCAGAACTCCTTCGCATCATTTTCAAAGAGAGGCTTCATTACCGCTAGCAACGCAAGGAACTCGATTATTTCCTGCTGCTCCACCGCTCGCGTGTGTGCTTCATGGATATTCGAACTGTTTGGCGATAAACTTCGGAGAATCTGTTAACAGTTTGTTACAGAGAGGTGCTTAGTGCTTACAGATGACCAAATGTCTCAGATCCGAAACATAATCATCGTTATGATGGAGAATCGGTCCTTCGACCATGCTCTAGGATATTTGAGTCTTCCGGAGTCAGGATATGCGAACTGGCACAAGATTGAAGGAGTTCGGCAAGCTTCCGCGGCCGGTTATGCGAACCTGAATCCCGAAGGCGCTCCCATAGCGCCTCATCCAATCGATACCTTCTGGAATGCCGCCGAGGATCCTCCGCACGAACGGGATCCAATTAGCATTCAGCTAGGTTCTCCGTCGGCTCGCGGAGTATTCCCGATGAACGGTTTCGTTGAGAGCTACTACGGGGCAAACCGACGGATCCTCGAGCCGAACGTTGTTGGCTACTACACTCCCGAGGAGGTGGGCACCTTCGATTTTTTTGCCAAGAATTTTTTGGTCTGCGACCACTGGTTTTCACCCTTGCCTGCTAGCACACAACCAAATCGACTCATGGCCTTGAGCGGCTATACCTTACGGGACTTTACCGGAAATCTCCCTGACGTTACTAACCAACATCTCGTTTACGACTGGTTGGATGGCAAAGCGAGTTGGGAGGTGTATTGCGACGGAAATCCGTTCATTTCCGTCATTCCCGCCCGTTTACTTTCCGTACTCACTAGTCAAGCGTTCAAAAAAATCCCCGATCTCAAGCCCGCAAGTCTGCCAACCGTAACATTTATCGAGCCGCGATACACAAACGACATTGCCACCGGTACTGCTCAGTGCGACGATCATTGGCCATCGGGGATTCATCAGGGTCAGCTCTTTCTGTTTAGGCTCTACGAAGCCCTCTTCGATCAGGGTCCGGATTCTCAAGACCTCTGGTCGGGATGCGTAATGTTCGTGGTCTACGATGAGCACGGCGGTTACTTCGATCACGTATCTCCGCCAGTGATCGGAACACCTCTGCCGATAGGAGCAGGCTACAGTCGGCCATTCTTCACACTGGGCGTTCGCGTACCCGCCTTCGTGATTTCGCCATTTGTAACGCCAGGTTCAGTGAGTAGTCTAACGCTCGATCACACTTCGATTCTGAAATTTCTCGGTCGCAAATTTGGGCCGGAGAAAAAATATGGGCCGTGGGTCGATGAGAGGGAGGGCATTGGTAGCATCGAAGACGTCCTCAACAACTTTGCGAGTCCAGTGCCTCAGCCGCCAAGGTTCGGTGACGTTGGTACGCAGGCCGCGCTCGACCACACCAAATGGATGGCCAGCCGGCCCGCCACAGTCGGTCCAGTTGGAACGTCTGACCACTCGCTCGCGATCGACGCTGCCAATCGTCAGATGCGTGACAACTATCCAACCGAGTTCGCCGCTAAGTTCCCTGAAATGGAGGGTTACTTAAGCCGGCTGCCAGGTCCCAAGAAGTAGTGGACCGGTTATATAAGTCCGTTGGAGAGGAAGGGAGAAGCGCTGGCGCAGACCGTAAAGACCGAGCTGGGTGCGCGGACGATGGCCGTCGATGGCAATAGCGGGACGATCTATCTGCCGACCTCGGACCTGACCACGCCGCCTGCGCCGAGCGCGGCAAATCCTCCGAGGCCGGTTCCCGGGACGTTCAGGATCTTGATCGTGACGCGAGGCGGCACGCATTGAGATTATGGTAGCGAAGTTTACCCTGAGTACTCGAAGGGCTCAGGATGACGGATGCGGAGCGCAGCCGGAGTAATAACAGGCGCCGGGAGCGCGCGACGTGCGTGCTCCCGGCGCCAGACGGACAATCTTCACGGCGCCATGCGCATAGTCTTCATGGTGCGAGGCGCACCATTTCATTAGTGGTGAAGAAGTCGCGGTTCACCGCACCCATATTGATGTACCAGCATTCGCGTTCCGGGGTTTCGATACCCGGCAGATAGCACATCGTGGCAAGGCCACTCTGCATATCGGTCGCAGCTGCGCCAACGACGAAGGACCGCTTGAACGGATAGATTGCGACCTTTGCGTCGGGGACCGGGCGATCGCGATTGGCGAGCCAGTAGATGTGATTGGTCCACAGCCGGCCCTGACGATCATAGGTATCGATGTACGGCTCGAACCACATTTCGGAATCCATATAGATGAGCGTCTTGGCATCGAGCACGTTGCCCGAGGTGCCCATCACGTCGCGCGGGATGGCCTCGACGACATACATATGCCGCATCTCCCACACTTCCGGACATGCGCTGGTGCCGTTGTCAGTGGCGCAGCGCATTTCAGGAGAGTGCTCCGCATGCGCCGTGGCGAGCATATTCTTCTCGCCGATCATCTTATAGTTGTACCACTCAGTCTTGGGGTTGAAGCCCGAGTAGTGGTCGGGATCCCACGACTGCGCGCCAGTGCGGGCGCTCATTATCGATTCATTGAGACGGCGGATGCGGCGCGCGCCGGGCAGCCATTCCCAGGAATCGTCGCCACGCTTCGGATCGGCATACCGGTAGCGAATGAAACCGAGGCCGCGCGAATCCTGCGGCGCAAGAATCGGGAACAAGCCGAACAGCCATAGCCGTCCGCTCTTCTTGAAATCAGGATCGGTCGGCATCGGATCGACTTCGGTGCGGCCGACCAGATCGTATCCCGCGTAATGACCGACCTGGATATACGTGACCTGCGAACTCTGCGCCTTGCCCGCGGTGCCGTATTGGCTGTCGCAATCGAAGAAGCGCAGATCGTAGTCGTCGGATTGAATCGGCCGGAACACGTTGTTCCAGACGATCTTGACGGCAACTTCGGGATCGTTCGAGTCGATTAGCGGAAAGGGCTGCCCCGCGACGTAACCGAGGATCGAACGCTTGTCCTTCGAGAGCGTGACCTGCGCCGAATATTTCTCGGTCGCATCCTTGTAAGGCGGCGGCCAATCGATCCGCGCAGAGGGGATGATTTTCATCGACATCCCCTTCTCGACCTTGTAATAGACGCCGGGCGAGACGAGGTCTTTGACCTTCGCCGCGTTTTGCGTCGTGATAAAGTCACCCGGCTTGACCTCGGCAAATCCACGCGAGCTCACCGCCCCCAAGGCGAGCATCACGAGGATCGCGAGAGTCGTTTTTCCCCATAACGACACGCGAATGTGAATTTTCATTCGTTCCTCCTGAAAGTTTGGACAGTTCTGTTCGGTCGATATCCCAAGCCGGTCTGACATTAGAAATACTGCGCCTTGGAAGTCAAGCGACTAATTTCAAGCGCGATTGAGCGCAAAATTAGCCATTGAAACAGGAACTATTCAGGAGAAAAGATCAAAGAGGAGGTTGGCGGATAGCATACCGATCGTTCAGGAGCAGCCGCGACGACAAGCAGGACTGCTAATCCTGAATCATACAAATCGGTTAAAAATGACTAACAAATAGTAATTGGTCAGAAGAGGGAGTAGATGTGCGGCGGGTGTCGGTGACTCTCTCCCGAGTCAGCAGAACCCTCACCTACCGACCGCTTGGCGGTCGGCCTCCTCTCCCGTGAAATAACGGGCGAGGTAATTTTTCAGCTATTGGGATCGACGCCCCACTTTTTCTTGTTCTCGGCGACTTGCTCCGGGGTCGGATGCTCGATCTTCTTAAACGGCATCACTTTGAACTGATCTTTGAGCTCGAGCAGCGCGTGGTTAAGTGCGATGTCGTCCTTCAGGACGTCGGGCACCGCCGGCTCCTCGAAAATCGCTTGCCACGGGCATTCGGGCTCGCAGGCGCCGCAATCGATACATTCGTCGGGATCGATGTAGAGCTGGTTGGGGAATTTTACCTTGTCGGTACCGACGTATTCATAAATGCAATCGACTGGACACACGCTGACGCATCCGGTGTCGACGCAGTCGATGCAAAGGCGGGTAATCGTCCAGGGCATGGTTGTTCAAGCCTCTCCTGAAAATCTGTCCTGATATTCTAGCTCAAACTCGCGCTGATACTCTTCCTGATACTTTTGGGTCCTATTGTCGAGGGTACGCGCCATAACCTATATCGACAGGGCGGCTCTGAAAAGGGTGACCGGGCGGGCGCTTGGCACTGCCACGGCCCTGTCACGAATTCGGCGCCGGGTTAGAATAGATCGATCGTTAGATTAGAAAAATCGGAGGAGGGCCGGGAAGTCGCGGCCGAAATATCTAGATGGCAACAGATTCGCGTTCGAAGCCGCGCAAGCGCGCCGTGACCGGCAAGCGTTCAGTGACCGGCAAACACGCCTCGGCGGGCAAATCCGCCGGGGCCGGCACACGAGTCGAAACCGACAGCATGGGTGCGATCGAGGTCGCGAACGACCGCTACTGGGGCGCGCAGACCCAGCGCTCGATTGTGCACTTCTCAATAGGTTTCGATCGGATGCCGCGTTCGGTGATGCGCGCGTTCGGCATATTAAAAAAAGCGGCGGCGGAAGTGAATCGCGATCTTGGCAAACTGCCGCGCGAAAAAGCCCGGCTAATCATCGCGGCCGCCGACGAGGTCATCGCGGGCAAGCTCGACGATCACTTTCCGCTCCGGATCTGGCAGACCGGCAGCGGCACGCAGACCAACATGAACGCCAACGAGGTCCTCGCGAACCGCGCGATCGAGATGGCGGGCGGCGTGCTCGGCAGCAAGCAGCCGATACATCCCAACGACGACGTGAACATGTCGCAATCGTCGAACGATACTTTTCCGACCGCGATGCATATTGCGGCGGCCGAGGAAGTCAGCCGCGACCTGATCCCGTCGGTGCGGAAGTTGCGCGACGCGCTCAATCGCAAGGCGCATCAATTCGCGGACATCGTGAAAATCGGACGGACCCATCTGATGGATGCGGTCCCGCTGACGCTCGGCCAGGAGTTTTCCGGCTACGTCGCTCAGCTCGACTACGACTTGAAGCGAATCGAAGCGGCGTTACCCGACGTGCTCGAACTCGCTATTGGCGGCACGGCGGTCGGGACCGGCCTGAATACGCATCGCGAGTTTGCCTCCAGGGTCGCGGCAAAGATCGCGGATTACACCGGGCTGCCGTTTAAGTCGGCGCCCAACAAGTTCGCCGCGCTGGCGGCGCACGACGCGCTGGTCGCGGCTTCAGGAGCGCTCAAGACGCTCGCGGTCTCGCTGATGAAGATCGCCAACGACATCCGATGGATGGGCTCGGGACCGCGCTGCGGGCTCGCGGAACTGATCCTGCCGTCAAATGAGCCGGGCTCGTCGATCATGCCGGGCAAGGTGAACCCGACCCAGAGCGAGGCGATGACGATGGTGTGTATCCAGGTTCTTGGCAACGACGTGGCGATCGCCACGGCCGGCTCGCAGGGAAATTTCGAGCTGAATGTTTTCAAACCGCTCATCATCCACAACCTTCTGCATTCGACGATGCTGCTCGGGCATTCGTGCGCGTCGTTTACGAAGTACTGCGTCGAAGGTCTCGAGCCGAATCGCGAGCAGATCAAGCGCTACGTGGAGAACTCGCTGATGCTGGTGACGGCGCTCAGCCCGCATATCGGCTACGACAACGCGGCGAAAGTCGCCAAGAAGGCGCATGCGGAAGGCAGCACGCTGCGCGCGGCGACGATCGCGCTCCGGCTGCTCACAGGCGAAGAGTTCGACCGGCTGGTGCGGGCGGAAAAAATGCTCGCGCCTGAGGGCTGATCGGGGATGGCGCTGATCCGGCGGGCGCTCGTGGTCAGCAACGTCGCGATCGCAGTGCACTTCCTCAGGTGAAACCAGAAAAGGAACCACGATGATGTTGTCTGGTTCCTCTCCCTGAATTGCCTCTCCCCAATCGGGAGAGGCCGACGCGAGACCTTGAGCGTCGGGTGAGGGACATTTGTGCGGCGCGATTGTCTGATGCGCCGCAAATCTTCAAGCCGACACGATGACATCGAAGCCAGCGCTAACTCGCGACGCCGCTCGCCGGCTGAGACTCGATCAGACGGACGCCGAACAAAAATTGTGGTCGCGCCTGCGCGCGAGGCAGCTCGAAGGATTCAAGTTCCGCCGCCAGCATCCAATCGGACCCTTTGTCGCAGACTTCTTTTGTCTGGAAGCGAAGCTTGTTATCGAGCTCGATGGTTCTCAGCACGCTGATCAATTGCATCGGGACGAAAGCCGAAGTGAGTTTATCCGCGGTTCGGGATATACCGTGCCGAGGATCTGGAACCATGAGGTCATCTCCGAGATCGACGCGGTTCTCCAGCGGATCGCCGGCGCGCTTGAGCAATCTCGTCAAACCAGGGAATGAACAGAGTGATTGTGCGGCGCATCAGAGAATCGCGCCGCACAAATGTCCCTCACCCGACGCTCAAGATCTCGCGCCGGCCTCTCCCGATACAGGGAGAGGCAATTCAGCGATCACATGCGGAAGACGCCGAAGCCGGGGTGGGCGCGAATCGGCGCATTGCGCGATGACGCGATTCCGAGCGCCAGCGCCGCGCGCGTCTCAGCCGGATCGAGCACGCCGTCGTCCCATAGCCGCGCGCTCGAATAGTACACGCTCGATTCGGTCTCGTACTTCTCGAGCGTGGGACGCAGAAATTCTTTCTGCTCCGCATCGGTCATCGCGGCGCCTTCGCGTTTCATTTGATCGAGCTTCACGGTGAGCAAGGTGTGGGCAGCCTGCTCGCCACCCATCACGGAGATGCGCGCGTTCGGCCACATGAAGAGAAGTCGCGGCGAGAAGGCCCGTCCGCACATCCCGTAATTTCCGGCGCCGTTCGACGCTCCGATGATCACGGTGAACTTGGGGACTTGTGCGTTGGCGACCGCGTTGACCATTTTAGCGCCGTCTTTTGCGATGCCGCCCTGTTCGTAGCGCTTGCCGACGATGAAGCCGGTGATGTTTTGCAGGAAGAGGAGCGGGATGCGCCGCGCGCAGCATAGTTCGATGAAGTGGGTTGCCTTGAGCGCGGACTCGCTGAACAGCACGCCGTTGTTGGCGATGATTCCGACCGGGTAGCCGTAAATCCGCGCGAAGCCGGTGACCAGCGTGGTCGCGTAGCGCGCCTTGAATTCATGCATCCGGCTGCCGTCAACGAGCCGCGCGATCACCTCGCGCACATCGTAGGGCTTGCGCGTATCGACGGGGATGATGCCGTACAGCTCGGCGGGATCGTAATGCGGATCCTCGGGCGTGTCCTGTTGGGCCGCGCTCGTATCGTGAGGAGCGCGAGACCCGAGGTTCTCGAAGATCGCGCGCGCAATCTGGAGCGCATGCTCGTCGTCGTCGGCCAGGTGATCGCTCACGCCCGATAGCCGCGTATGGACATCGCCACCGCCGAGATCCTCAGCGCTGACCTCCTCGCCGGTGGCGGCGCGCACCAGCGGCGGTCCGGCAAGAAAGATGGTCCCCTGGTTGCGCACGATTATGTTCTCGTCGCACATCGCGGGCAGGTATGCGCCGCCGGCGGTGCAACTGCCCATCACGGCGGCGACCTGCGCGAGTCCCATCGCGGACATCCGCGCCTGGTTGTAGAAGATGCGGCCGAAGTGCTCGCGGTCGGGAAAAATCTCCGACTGCAAGGGCAGGAAAGCGCCGCCCGAATCGACCAGGTACACGCACGGCAATTGGTTCTCGATTGCGATTTCCTGCGCGCGCAGATGCTTCTTCACCGTCATCGGAAAGTAGGTGCCGCCCTTGATGGTCGCGTCGTTGGCGACCACGACGGTCTCGCGCCCGTGGATTCGCCCGATGCCGGTGATGATGCTCGCGGCGGGCGAGTCGCCGCCGTACATCCCGTAGGCGGCAAGCGCGGAAAGTTCCAGGAAGGGGCTGCCCAAGTCGAGCAGTTTTTTGACCCGCTCGCGCGCGAGCAATTTGCCGCGCTCGACGTGGAGCTTGCGCGCGTGCTCGGGGCCGCCCTGGCGAATTCGATCGATCTCGGTCCGGAGCCGCTTGACCAGGGACTCCATCGCCTCCCGGTTGCGCCGGAACTCATCGGAGGAGGTGCTGAGGTGCGATTCTATTCGTTCCATGTGCGTATCCTTTAATCCGACGCCGTCTCGATGATGCCTGCGGGCCAAAGTTGGGCAGATGCCTGCGAGTTGAGATAGATATTAGCCTTAGCGCCGTCCGAATGTGCAAAAGCGTGGCGGCTCCAATTGCGATGCGTGAACGCGATCTGAAATCGCTCGAATTCGACAAGGTGATTCACCTGGTCATGGATCTTTGCGCGTCGGCGCCGGGGCGCGAGACGACCGCCGCGATTCATCCGTCGATTGAAGCCGCGGAAGTGCGCGAACGGCTGCGGACGACCGCCGAGATGGTCGAGCTCAGATCGCATTCGGGCTCGATTCCGATAAACGAATTTACCGATCAGCGGCCGTACATCCTGGCGGCGGCGAGGGCCGGCGCGATCCTCGGCGGCGAGGCGCTGGTAAAAGTGCGCGATTTTATCATCGGCGCGCGCCACGTCGCGGGATTTCTGCGCTCGCGCGTCGAACGATTTCCGCAAGTCGCGCGTATCGTGCGGAACTTGCTCGCGCCCAAGGAGCTGGCCGACGCGATGCTCGGTGCGCTGGCCGACGACGGCGCGATCCTCGACGACGCCAGCCCCGAACTGAAGCGGCTCCGATCCCGGCTCCGCGATGAACGCGCGGAACTCGAAGCGCGCCTGCTGCGCTCGCTCAATGCCTCGGGCATGGAGTCGTTCGTCTCCGACTACCTGGTCACGATTCGCAATCGCCGTTTCGTGCTGCCGATGAAGCTGAATTACGCCGAACGGTTCGAGGGAATCGTGCAGGACCGCAGCGTGTCGGGGGAGACGCTGTTCGTCGAGCCGATGTGGGCGGTCGAGCTGAACAACCGGCTGATGATGCTCGAGCGCGAAGCCGAGGCGGAAGAAAATCGAATCCTGGCGCGGCTGACCGCGATGGTGGGCGGATACGCGCCGGAATTGCGGATGACGTTCGACGCGATGGTCGCACTCGACGCGCTGAACGCGCGCGCGATCTTCGCGGAGAGATTCAAATGCGTCGAGCCGGAAGTGGTGGAGGAGGGAATCGATTTCGCCGGCGCGCGCCATCCGCTGCTGATGACCAGCGGCCGCGAGGTGATTCCAATCGACGTGCGAATCGGCCCGGGCCAGCGTGGAATCGTGATTTCAGGGCCGAACACCGGGGGCAAAACCGTCGCGCTCAAAACGATCGGATTGCTCTCGCTGATGGCGCAGGCCGGGATACTGATTCCCGCGCTCGCCGGCAGCAAGGCGACGGTGTTTCGCAGCGTGTTCGCCGATATCGGCGACGAGCAGTCGATCGAATCGAACCTGTCGAGTTTTTCGGGACATATCGCGAACCTGTCGGACATCATCAAATCCCTGGTCGAGCCGGCGCTGGTGATCCTCGACGAGCCCGGCGCGGGCACCGACCCGGCCGAAGGCGCCGCACTCGCGATCGGCTTGATGAACCATCTTGGGACGCGGCGATGCATGCTCGCAATCGCGACGCATTCGACCGCGGTGAAGCTGCACGCATACTCACAGGCGCGGTTCGAGGCCAGTGCGGTCGATTTCGACGCGGACCGGCTCGCGCCGCTTTACCGGCTGAAGCCGCATACGATCGGCCAGAGCTACGGGCTTGCCGTCGCGCGAAGGCTCGGACTGCCCGAGGAGATAATTCGCGCGGCGGAGCAATCGATGGGTGCGGGCAGTATCGAACTGACGGAGGCATTGAAGCGGCTCGATGCGGAACGGGCGAATCTGAATGCCGAGGCGGAGAAACTTCGCGCGCGCGAAGCGAGCATGGCCGAGGCGGAAAAAGAAGCGATCGATGCGGCGGAAAAGGCGCGCGAACGCGCGGAATACGAGCGGAAAAAGCTGCGCGCCGAGGGCGCGGAGCTGATCGACGAGATGCGTCGCGACGGCGCAGCCCTGATGGACGAGCTGAAGAGCCGGGTGAAATCGCGCACCGACTTGAAGGGCTTCATCACGACAGCCGCCGCGAAACTGGAGAAGCTCGCGCCTGAGAGTCGGGCCGAGGCGGTATCGGACGCGCCGCTCAAGGTCGGCGATAACGTGGAAGTCGGCGATATCCGGGGCGAGTTGATCGTCCTTGAACCGGCGCGCGCGGTTATCAGCCGCGGCGGGCTAAGGATCGAAGTCGCGCCGGAGCGACTCCGCCGATCGGCCGCGGCGCCGGTATCGGAGAGCCGGCCCCGCCCGGCGAAGACTGCGGCGGTCACCTTCAGCGTCGAGGGCGGCGAGCACAATGAGCTGAATCTGATTGGGATGCGGACCACCGACGCGCTGCGCAAACTCGAGGAGTTTCTGGATACGGCGTTTCTGACCAATCGGGCGGAAGTGCGAATCGTGCACGGAATCGGATCGGGCGCGCTCAGGAAGGCGGTTGCCGAGTACCTGGCGACGTCGCCATATTGCGCGTCGTTTCGAGCCGCCGAGCCTCATCACGGCGGCGCGGGAGCAACAATCGTGCAGATGAACCTGTAGGGGGCGGCGGTATATTGTGGGCCTTCTTGAATTGCCTCTCCCTGTATCGGGAGAGGCAAATTCAAGAGAGAGGCCGCACGTTAACGCGCGAATTGCTTCACCAGTTCGCTCTAGAACAATTTCTTTAGCTGATCGAGCGGATTCGGCGGGGGCTTGGAGCCTCCGCCTGCGGGCGCTCCGCCACCGGCGCCGCTGGATCCGTCGCCGGAGCCTGCGTCATTTCCACCCGAATCGCCGCCGAGAAATTTGCCCAATCCTCCCGGAAGTCCCTTCTTGCCTAAGAATTTGCCGATGTACTTCTGACCTTCGTTCTGGACCGCATGCGTTCCCGCGCGCTGCGCGAGTTCCGTCACGTTGGGCAAAATGCTCGGCTTGGGCAACTGCCCGGATATCTGCAGCGGGATGTCGATTTGCCCGTCGCGATTCGCGATGTATCCGACCTGTTGCTTCTGCTCGATCAGCTCCTTGCTGAATTGCGGCGAGAGCACGATATGCGCCGCCATGTCGATATTCTTGTCCATGTCGAACCATCCGTCGCCGAGCAGATTGTAATCGACGGTCTGCAGCTTGATGTCATGCGACGTGATTCGCGGACCGGCCAGCACATAGCTGAGACTCGCTATTTGGATGTCGGTGTCGGGGTTGCTGAACAACTCGGGATGGTTCTTGATCACGGCGATCGGAACCAGGTCGCCGATCGCGGGCAGATTCTGCACTTTCTTCAGCGTCTCCCCGCCGATATTGACGCCCATCAGCTTGCCGTTGGTCAGCACCAGCTTGCCGTTACCCTTCATCGTCGGCTTCATCTCGTCGAAGCTGCCGGTCTTTGCCGAGACGTTCATGCTGCCGCCGAGCGTGCCGCGGACGATGCCGGCGGCCTTGGCCTTTTGCGCATCGAGCATCTGCTGAATGTCGAGATTGGTGAAACTGATCGAGGCCGTGAACGGCGAGGCCGGCTCGAGCCGCACGTCCGCCGTCGCGGCCACGTCGCCCGAGAACGCCTTAATTTTGAGCGAAAGCACGCGGGCGCGTTTGCCTTCGAGCGACATTGACAGGTTCAGGTTCTGGTAGGGGACATTGGCGAGATTGCCCGACGGCGAAGTGACTTGCGCGTCCACGACCGGGCCGATCGGCTGGATCGATACGGAGCCTTTCGCGAAAAGCTGGTTTATCTGCTCATCGGCGGGGCGCGCCGGCGCGAGATCCGCCAGATGAACCGACGCCGCGCTGAGCTCGTAGCTCGCGACCAGCGGTTGAAACTGATCGACGTGCGACTTCAAGGTCGCTTGCGACGCGCCCAGGTTAAACGTCAACGGGCCTAAGTCCGCGCTGGTACCAGCGAGCCTGATGTTCCCGCCGAGATGGCTTAGCGGTGGCGTCTTATTGTCGGGCTGCGATAATCCCACGTCCACCAGCGAGACGGTGCCGTTCGCCGACGGCTTGCCGCCCGCAATCATCACGTCGGTATGAATCTCCGACTTACCATCGAGACTGTATTTTCCAAGCGCGGGCAAAACCTTGGCGAGCGAAGCGAGCGCGAAACTGTTGGTGTCGATGCGGGCCGAGGTCGTGCCGCCGCCGACCTTGATGTTGGTCGCCTTTATCGCAAGATCGCCGAGCGTCAGGTTTGCGAGCTTCACGTCGATTGCAGAACCGATCCGCGAACCTTCCGCGGATATCTTGAGCGGCAGACTGGCGGGCTTGTTGAAGGCGTCGCCAAACGTGATCGCGTTCGCACTCAGATCGCTCGACACGTTGAACTTAAGAGAGTCCACGGTGCCATCGGCTGCGGCCTCGAAACTCACCGGATCGGCAATCTCGAGCCCGAGCGGAATCGATTTCGCGAGGATCGGAAGCGCCTTCAGTTGAGAAAGCAGGATCGGGCCGACGCTGGCCTTGACCGACAAAGGGATCGCATTCAGGTCGAGCACGCCGTTTTTGCTGAGCGGTCCGATGGTCGCGGAAAGATCGAAGTTCTGCTTGTCGGTGAGCGCGGCGAAAGTGAGCGCGACGGTGAACGCCGAGTCGAAATCGAAATTTCGCACCGTGAGGTCGATTGCGTTGATACTCGCGCCGGTAGATGCGCCCGCGGCCTGATAAATCACAGTGCCGTTGTTGATTGAGAAATCCCTGACCTGCAACCTGTCGAGCGTCGAGCGGCCCCTGGCAGACTCGGCGAGCGTCGATGGGCCGCCCTTGGCCTCGGGTTTGGGAGTGAGCTCGGCGCCTTTGTTCCTGCCGATAGTCGAGACGTTGAAGGCGCCGTCGCGAGCCTGCACGATTCGGATTACCGGCTTGTCGAGCACCACTTCGGTGACTTCGATTCGGCGCGCCAGCAGCGGCATCAGTTGGAGCTTGGCGTAAACGTCGCTCGCCTCGATGAAGGGCTTGGTCGAAATCGCGGGATCGTCCGCAACCTGAACCCCGGTCACGTCGGCCATGATGCCCCAGCCGAGAGCCACCTTGATGTCGGCGGCATGGACGGGCCGTCCAAGCGATGCGCTGACCTTATCCAGAATCGTCTGGCGGCGCTCGGCGATGATCGAGTTCAGGTTGGTTGCGGCGTAAAAGAGGATCACGCCGATAAAGATCACGATGGCTCCGACGATTGCGGCGCTAATGATTATGATACGGCGCATAGGGGAT
>JBGPNU010000035.1:0-15471 GCA_041487675.1 Binatus sp. (SeqCode) | reverse complement strand
CCCCGACGAATGGGTATCGACCCTCTACGGCCAGCACGACAGAGTACCGCCCCGTCCGTTCGCGATGATCCGGGGGCAGATCGAGCGCGAACTTCGCCGCCCTCTCGAAGCCGTGTACGCGGAGTTCGATCCCGTGCCGCTAGCATCGGCGTCGCTCGCGCAGGTGCATCGGGCGCGTCTGCACGACGGGCGCAGATGCGCGGTCAAGGTGCAGTATCCCGGAATCGACGGAATCATCCGCGCCGATCTGCGCAACCTTACCCTGGTGCTCCGATGGCTCGCGCTGCTCGAGCGCGACTTCGACTATCAAATCCTGATGCGCGAGGCGCTCAAGTACGTCCCGATGGAGTTGGACTTCGAGCACGAAGCCGACAACTCCGATACGATGCGCCGCAACTTCGCCGACAACCCCGACCTGATCATCCCCGAAGTTTATCGCGAGTTCACGACCCGGCGCGTGCTCACGATGGAACTGGTCGAGGGAATCAAGGTCACCGACATCGACGCGCTCGAACGCGCTGGAATCGACAAGCACGTGGTCGCGCAGAAGCTCATCGAGAATTTCTGCGATCAGGTCCTGCGCGACGGCTTCTTTCACGCCGATCCGCATCCGGGGAACATCCTCATCCAGCCCGGCCCGAAAATTGTCTTGCTCGACTTCGGCCTCGCCAAGGATTTTCCGCCGGCGTTTCGCGACGGACTGGTGCGCTTGACGTTTTCGATCCTGAGTTCCGACCGCCCGGGAATCATCAACGCGTTCAAAGACCTGGGCTTTCGCACCCGCAACGGCTCGCCCGACACCCTGCTCGCGCTGTCCGACCTTTTTCTCGGTAACACGATCAAATCGAAGAAGGCGTATGCGGACAAGGAACTCGTCGAGCAGTTTTCCGAGGAATTTCCGCGCGCGGTGCGGGCGAATCCAGTGGTCGAGGTGCCCGCCGACGTTCTGCTGGTGAGCCGCACGATGGGTTTGCTGAGCGGTCTCGGCAAAACGCTCGACTCGCAAGTGAACCTGTTCACGACCATCATGCCGTATGCGCAGCGCCTCATGATGGCGCAGGCGGGCGGGCCGGCCGGCGTTCTGTCGGTTGCGCCCGCGCCCAAGTAAGCAGGATCCCAAGTACGCAGAATCGCAAATAAGCAGAATCAAGTGTCCGAAAAACGCAATCAACTTGCATCGCTGGCCGCTGAACTCGCGGCCGACTTCGCGACTCGCGCCGGCGAGCACGATCGTGACAACTCGTTCCCGGTCGAGAATGTCGAGAAGATGAAGGCGGCGGGATACACCGCGCTCGTCATCCCTGAAAAGCACGGCGGTCTCGGCGCCGACCTCGAGGACTTCGCGCTCTGCCAGGAGCAACTCGCGCAGGGATGCGCGGCGACCACGATTGCAATCAACATGCACCTGTTCGGTATCGGCAGCATGGTCGAGCGCGCGAGCGGGCGTCCGCAGGAGAATCTGTTCTTCGACGCGATCGCCCGCGGCAAGCAAATCCTCGGCGGCGGTATCAGCGAGCCCGAAACCGGCGGCGATTGGGGCTACTTCGCAACTCGCGCCCGCCCCGACGGCGACGGCTACGTCCTGAACGGCCGCAAAACCTTCACCAGCCTCTCGCCCGTGATTGATCTGTTCATGGTGATGGCGACCATCGAGGATTCCAGTCCGCCCGCGGCCGCGACTTTTGTCGTCCCGCGCGGCACTCCTGGCTTCCAGCTGATCGAGACCTGGGACGCGATGGGCATGCGCGCGACCGCGAGCCACGACCTTGTGATTAAGGACGTCCGGGTTCCCGCGATTGCGATGGCGGAGTCGCGGCCCATCGGGCCGGTCAACGATAATGCGATTTCGCTGTTCGCATGGTTCGGCATCTCGGTCGCGGCGACCTACACCGGAGTCGCGATCGCCGCGCTGAAATTCACCCGCGAATTTGCGGGACGCCTGAAGCCGCTTACGATGCCGCGTACGATCAAGTATCTGCCCGGAGTTCAGTTCGCGATCGCGGAGGCCGAAGCGCTCATCGCCCAGTCCCGCGCGCTCTACCTGAGCGTTGCTTCCGACTACATCCGCGATCGCGCTTCATTCAAGGGCGAGGCGGGCCTGGCGCGGGTCGTGATGCCGAAATACGTCGCGACCAACAATGCGATCCGCGCCGTGGATTACTGCATGGAGGTCGTCGGTGCGCACGGGATGCTGAAAAAATTCCCGATGGAGCGTTATTTCCGCGACGTTCGCGCCGGCGTGAACCATCCGCTGTCCAACGCCCGCGCGCGCGAACTGCTGGGCAAAGTCGCACTCGGCGTAGGCCTCGGCGAGACGCCGCGCTGGTAAAGTCTGGAGACTCCGACGACCGCATCGCGCTCCGGACAGTCCGCGATCTGTCGCGCGATCTGTCGATAGATTCGTGTCGCGCGCTGGACGCCTCGCGCGGTGTGGAATATCTTCCGTCCCCGTGGAGAATGAAATCGAACAGGTTGCGCTCCGCGCCGCGCGCGCGGCCGGCAGAATTCATCTGAAGCGCCTCAGCAGAATCACCGTCAATCGCAAGTCGAACTCAATCGATCTCGTGACCGAAGCCGACCGCGAGTCGGAAGCCGCGATTATCGAGGTAATCCATCGCGCGTTTCCCACCCATGCGGTACTGGCCGAGGAAAGCGGCGCCAGCGCGCACCAGAGCGACCATCGATGGATCATCGATCCGCTAGACGGTACCACCAACTTTGCGCACGGCTACCCGCAGTTCTGCGTCTCGATCGCGTACGAACGGCGCGGGCGTGTCGAGCTTGGGGTGGTCTTCGACGCGCTCAAAAGAGAATGCTTCATTGCTCGGCGCGGACACGGCGCCCGTCTCAATGGCAAACCGATTCGGGTCAGCACGATGCCGAGCCTCGGCGCCGCGTTGCTCAGCACCGGATTTGCCTACGATCGCCGCGAGCGCCGCCGCTTCTATCTGTGCTTCTGGGAGGAATTGATGACCCGGGTGCAGGGGGTGCGCAGGACCGGGTCAGCCGCGCTCGACCTGGTGTACGTGGCCGCGGGCCGCAGCGACGGATTTTGGGAATTCGGACTCAAGGCGTGGGACATCGCGGCGGGTGCGCTGATCGTCCAGGAAGCGCGAGGCCGGGTCTCCAACATGGATGGTTCCGATCTCGATCTTAGCGGCGCGAACATCGTCGCGAGCAACGCGCGTATCCACGATGAGCTGATCGAGGTGATCGCCTCGGTGCGGCCGGAAGCCGATCGGCGCCACGCTGAAATGATGCGCGAGACCAAAGCCTCGGCGTAGAGATGCCAGCGCAGATTCGACCCGCCACTCGCGAGGACGCCGAGGTATGCGAAGAGATTTGCTATCGCGCGTTTTGCGCGATCGCCGACCAGCACAACTTTCCGCACGAGTTTCCCGCGCTTGAAACCGCCCAGTCGATGGTGGGCGCAATGTTCTCCAACCCCGGCTTTTACGGCATCGTGGCTGAACTCGACGGGCGCATCGCAGGCAGCAATTTCATGGACGAGCGTTCGCCGATTCTCGGAATCGGGCCGATTAGCGTCGATCCCGAAGTCCAAAACCAGGCGGTTGGCCGCCAGATGATGCAGCATATGCTCGACCGCGCGCAGGCCAGCGGCGCGGCCGGAGTGCGGCTCGTGCAGACCGCTTATCACAATCGTTCTTTCAGCCTCTATGCGAAACTTGGATTCGAGATTCGCGAGCCGCTCTCGGTGATGGTGGGGACGCCGCCTAAAGTTTCAATTCCGGGCTACGTGGTGCGCCGTGCGGCCGAGGCCGATTTGAAAATTTGCAACGAACTCTGTTTTCGTACCCACGGACACGATCGCGGCGGCGATTTGCGCGACTCGATCAGGGACGGTATGGCCTCGGTCGTCGAGCACCTGGGCCGCATCACCGGTTATACAAATGGAATCGGATACGGCGGACACGCGGTCGGCGAGTCGAACGAGGAACTGAAGGCCCTAATCTCGACGGCGCCGGCACTTTCGGGTCCAGGCTTTCTGGTTCCCTCGCGCAATGGCGATTTGCTCAGATGGTGTTTCAGCAAGGGACTGCGCCTGATGCAGCAGATGACCTTGATGAGCGTGGGCCTGTACAACGAACCCAAGTATCCGTTCCTGCCGTCGATTCTGTTTTAGGCGGCGCTCGCCTTGTCCGCCGCGCATCGCTGAGGTAGTTCTGTCTGTTGCCTCATCCGCGCGCCCCGGTAGTGAAAAGGACATCACGGAGGTCTCCGGAACCTCAAGTCCGGGTTCGATTCCCGGCCGGGGCATTTTTCAGTGGATTCCAGCCATAGTATTTTCCGATCTCGGCGTCGCGCGGTTGCTTCGGCGACGAAGATGCAGTCGTACGCAAAGTAGGACTTTATTACACATCCACCGCCCAAGAACGTCAAATACTTACAATAGGTAGGTAATTTTTACTATCTGCTTAGTCTATTGGATTTTTTTATATCGCTTATGGACGTTTTAATACTCTATTATCCTCATGACCCGTTTAGTCTTGCTTTAAGCCTTAGTCGGAGTCATAAAAGGTGTCATGAAGCCCGACACGCAAGAGCAATCGATCGCCGCGCCTCGCGAAAAACGCGATATCTGGGATCAATTCCGGCACGACCATGAACTCATCGATCGTCTCCGAATAACCCCGCAGGAGATCGATACGCTCGCGAAATGCGCGCTGCTGGGGACTCTGACCTGCAAGCAGGATTTGCTTTTCATCCTGCGCCAGGTCCGTGAGGCGACCAGCCCCTCGAACGCTCAAGCGGCCGTCTGGTCGGCGCCGGTTAATGCGCCCGAGGACACAATCGAGGAACACGCCACGGACCTTGGCCGCATCCGGCTTCGCCTCGCTTCTCCCGCGGCGACCCTGCCCGAGCCGGGCTCGCTTGCGGGAATCGTTCGTCGTCGGGTGCCCGAGCAGTTTGGCATCGCTTTCTGGGCGCTGGTTCTGGCCGCGGGTTTGATGTGGAATTTCGCGATCGCGATGTCGCGCTGGCGTGAAAACTTTCTGTCCAAGATCGGTGCGTCAATCTACCAGGCTCCTCAATCGGACGCGTGGTACACGAAAATCGACGAATTCAAGATCCTGATCGGCTGGGAGATTTTGTTTGTGGGCGGCGTGGCAACGGTGATCTACCTCTTAACCCGCAAGCGTTCTCGTCGATTCAAAGTCAAACCCATCTGACCGAAGCGCCCCGCCGTCTCCGCGCGTTCCGCCCCCCGGTCGCGACTCAATCACGGCGCGCTTGATCGAAGTCCCGGTAAATCCGGGCAACTGAGACTGGAGCCGGGATCGCTAGGCCGGCTTTTTCGGCCGGGCAGACCCAAGCGCCCGAACGAGTACGGATATCGGCAGGAACATCGGCTTGGGCGCCGGACGCTCTTCGAGCATTCCTTCCATCACTTCGAGCTCCACAAATCCGTAACGTGAATAGAAGTTCTCCGCGCCGGGTTTCGCATCCACCACAACTCCTGCGCAGCCCAGCTTTCCGCGAAGCTCCACCGCGACTGAAAATACGTAGCGCATGAGGTGCTCGCCGACTCCCTTTCCGCGCACGCTTCGATCGACGGCGAGCCGGGCGAGTCTCAGGATCGGAAGCGGATAGTCCGGTAGCTTCTTCCGTAGGCTCGACGCAACGGCTTCAATCTCGATATGCCCGACGGTCACGGTCGCAAAGCCCAGAATTGTCTCGCTCTCAACGGCTACGTACGTGGTGCCGATATGATGGCGAAACTGATTCTGCCCGGCGTATCGGCGGAGAAATAGGTCGAGTTGCTCGTCGCCGGACTGGAATGTAGTGCGGTCGTCTGTTTCCCGCAGCCCGCGAACCTCAATCGCCACCGCGCATCAGCTCGGCGAGTTCACGGGTTGGTTTTTGCCTTTTGCTGAGCAGCTCTGCGATCTTTCGGCCGCTGGCCGCGCTTACCACGAGCCTCGGCGATACAATCGCGCCGCTCGGAAGCTCCTCGAGTGCCTGGATGTGATGAAGCAGCGCGCTTTCGATCAGAAACTGCTTCTTTACCCCATGAGCGCGTGAATAGCGTTCGAGTAGTTGCTTGGTACTCTTTGAAATTTCCGCTGAGATTTGCATTATCTTTCTCGTATCTTTTCTTACATAAATGTAGAGGAAACGTTCTCTTGGCTCAAGAGCTACGATATGAAATCGCGCGGCATGAACTCACCCAACCCAATCATTGGACTTTCCTCGCGTAAATTTGCTCTGCTTCATGCTGCTTTTCTGACTCGGTGGACTATTACTACTTCATCGGGAGGCAGCCACATGGAATATCGAATCACACCTGGGCGGCTCGAAATCGGCAAGTTCTCCCTCTACTACGAGCGTGTCGGCGCCGGCGCGCCGCTGGTCTTTCTGCACGGCCTCGGCGGCAACCATCTTTCATGGTGGCAGCAGGTCCCCTACTTCATGCGCTCGTTTGAATGCATCACGGTTGACCAGCGCAGCTTTGGCCTCTCAGCCGATCCCGAGGGCCTGTTCAACCGCGCCCACGCGAGCGACCTCGGTGCTCTGCTCGACCATCTGAAGATCGACCAGGCGGTGTTGATCGGACAATCGATGGGCGGATGGACGATCGTCGGTTACGCACTCGAGCATTCCGAGCGCGTCGCCGCGATGGTGATGGCGGACACGCCAGGTGGCATCTTCACGCCTGAAATGAAATTCGAGCGCAGCGCGCCGATGCCCGTCGATGCGACCCCGCCGATCGGATCGTTGCCGACCTATGCGGCCGATTATTTCGCGCGGCGCCCGGAGCTGGCGTTCCTGTACGATGAAATCCGCGTTCACGGCGCGCGGCCCCCGGCAGATGCGGGCATGCGAATACTCGGTCTGCGCTACGATCTCGCCGCAGTCAGGGGACGGCTCACGATGCCGATTCTGTGCATGGTCGGCGAGGAGGACACGCTCATCAGGCCTGAGATCGTTAAGGCGCTTGCGTCGGCACTACCGGATGCGCGGATGCGAACGGTCCCTGGATGTGGGCATTCGATCTATTTCGAGAATCCCGCGGTTTTCAATCAACTGGTGCGCGATTTCATTCTCGAAATCGGCTACGCGAATTAAACCGCCACGAAGCGCCTGCGCCGTGAAACTAAATTCCCTGAAATTCGTCGAATTGGCAGGTAGAAGACGCCGGCATATACTTGTGGGTGATATGAATCGCATCGCAAAGGGGCTGTCCGCTATCGTGCTGACCGTGGCGATTGCGGGATTGACTGCGTGCACCCCGGTGCAGAATCCGTACGGGACGATTAACCCCGGCAATCCCGCGTCGCAGATGGGATCTTCGAACGGATACGGGTCGCACTCGACGATGGCGGCCCCATCGAGCGCGGGCACGGTCGCCGGCGGCACGATCGATTCGCCGCAAAGCCAGGGACTCTCCGACTATTTGAAGCATCATCAATTGCCGCTGGTCGGCGCGCAGGTGGTCACTAGTCCGAGCGGCGGCCGGCAGGTGATCCTGTTTGGCTTTGTCGCGAGCGATTTCGGCAAGACCGACGCCGAGCAGAAGACCCGCCACTACCTGAAAGATCAAACGGTGGTGGTGGACAACCGAATAAAGATCAGCCCCGAGCTGGCTGGCGCGAAGGGTAGCGCGGGATCGACGGTCAACGGAGTGCCAGCGGCGAATGCGATGCCGTCCGACGGATTCGATCCGTACGCCGAGTCTGGCTCGCTCCAAGATTATCAGAACAACCAGCCTCCGGACGCCTACGCATACCAATCTCAGCAGTACCAGCAGTACCAGCAGTTCAACAGCGGTGCTTCGCCCAGCATGCTGACCACGATAATTCCGTTGCTCGGGATGCTCGGCGGATCGTTCGGCGGTGGCAGTTTCGGCGGAAGTTACGGCGGATTCGGCGGCGGCTCGCCAGGTTTCGGCAGCGGTTACGGTGGCTACGGCGGCTATCCATCGTATCCACCACCGTCATCGCCATACGGCGGAGGCGGGGGCTCGTATCCGTACTGATTTACGATTCTTCGATCTTTCGCCCGAAACTATCTCGCGAGCTTGAATCGCTCGCCGAGAAAGACCTGCCGCACCTGCTCGCTCGCAACAATATCGCTCGGTTTGCCGTCGAACAGGATCTTGCCGGCGTGAATGATGTAGGCGCGATCGATTATCGAGAGCGTCGCTTGCACGTTGTGGTCTGACATCAGCACGCCAATCCCGCGCTCCTTCAGATACGACACCACCCGCTGAATCTCGACAACGGTTATCGGATCGATCCCGGCGAACGGCTCGTCCAGGCACAGGTAAACCGGATCGAGCACCAGCGCCCGCGTGATTTCGACGCGGCGCCGCTCGCCGCCCGACAACACCCCCGCCTTCGCCTTTGCGAGCTTGGCGATTCCGAGTTCGTCGAGCAGGGATTGGAGGCGCGCGCGACGCTCCTCATCGGTGAGCGGCAGCGTCTCGAGCACGGCGAGCAGATTTTCCTCGACGGTCAGCTTGCGGAACACGCTGGGCTCCTGCGGCAGGTAGGAAATTCCGCGCCGCGCGCGCTGATAGAGCGGCAGCGTGGTGATGTCCTCCTGCCCGAAGAGTACGCGCCCGCGGTCGGGCTTCAGCAGTCCGACCAGCATGTAGAAGGTCGTGGTTTTGCCCGCGCCATTGGGTCCGAGGAAGCCGACCACCTCGCCCGGCTTGACGATTACGTCAACATTGTCGACCACGGCGCGCCCGCCGTAAACTTTGGTCAGTCCTTCGCCGCGTAGCGCATGCGCCACGGCTTCATCAGCCGCGCCATTCACTTCGCTCGATTTTGAAGGTTTCGCTATCGCCACAATCAAAAAGCCGCTAAGCCCGGCCTCTTGAGAACTTATCGGCTTTGAGCGGGATATGAAACGTCGCTGGTGAGCAGCATCGTGCGAAGTGATGCTTCTCCGCGGGGCCGTGGGATGCTACTCGATCTAACGTGGCCGACGAATTCGACAGCGAACGGTTTCCAGGGAATTTCTACCAGGGGATGATCCTCAAGCTCGATCGCTCGCGCGGCCGTGGCGTGGTGCGATCGCATAGCGGCAAGGAGATCCCGTTTGAATTTCCGTTCGTGGCCGTCTTGGGCGCGGGAATCGGCGGCAATATGCCCGGGATCGATTTGATTCGCGAAGGCGATATCATCGGGTTCGACGTCGGATGGACCTCGAAGGGACTCCGCGTGACGACCATCCATCCGCAGGCGGCCCCGCATTAGTACATGGGTGTCTTCTCGGCGTTGTCAGCGTCGGATGACCGCGCTCGCGGTACCGACCACGACCCTCTTTGCGGGTTCGTCTTTTTCCATCCAGATTTCCGCTTCCACGCGCAGCCCGTCTTCGCACTCGGTAGTTGCGGTCACGCGGCCGTGGCATGTGATGCGATCGCCCTGTTGCACGCCGCCGTTTATGAACGTCAGTGAGATGCGGCTGCCGCTCATCCAATGGTGTCCAAAAAAATTCACCATCAACTCCGACATGTAACCGCACAGAACATATGCGGACATCAAGGCACCGGCATATCCCTTTCTCCGCGTGTATTCGTCGTTGTGAATTGACTCGCTGGAGAAGCGGAGTTCGTCGAGCGCCCGCTGGTATGCTGTTTTCAGGAGCGGAGGAATTTCCATACCGGGCCGGATATCCGCGGGGACAACGATCCTGGCGTTCATTTCCGCCGCTCGATCCCCAGCAGAATATGATCCCGGCTGCGCCGGATCTCCAGGCCGTCCTCGTCCACGCTCGCCGATTCGATCACCACGTATTCGAGTCCTCGCTTGCGGTACTTATCCGCAATCCTGCCGCGAGTTATAAGTTTCTTTCCGACTCGCCACGGGTTGATATTTTCATGCTCGGTCTTTGCGCCAATTGTCGCGCGCGCATCGTAACGGCTGCCCAGCAACTGAAATCCGGTAAGGCCCGCCATGAAGGCAGGGGGGACGACGGGGCCGCCGACTGGCGAATCCTGCAGATACAGCGGATTCGGGTCCTGCCAATCTTCGCAGTAGCGCCGCACCGCATTTGCGCTCGCTGGAGTCTCGATTGGGCCGAGTTCCTGGCCAACTTCGATTCGGTCAAATGGAATCGTCTTCGACATAACCGGATAAAACGCTCCTGGTTTAGAAACTTTATAGCTTGCGCTGGTACATCCGCCACGTTCTGACTCCGAGCGGATACAACTCGCCGAGCACCTCGTAGCCCTTGCTGCTGTAGAACGCGACGTTGGCTTCGGTGGAGGCCTCCAGGTACACGCCCGCTATCTCGGCGCGCGCGCTGGCTTCGAGTCTCAGCCGGTCGAGCAACGCGCTGCCATAGTGCTTGCCCTGAAAGGGCGGGTCCACGCCGAGCAATTGCAGGTACAGGTGAGGCGTTTTGGGATGATTCTCCGCGAGCACGCTAAACAGATTCAGCGCGCGTACGATTCCGCCCCATCCGATCGCGTGGACCATCCGCGGCATCTGTCCGAGCGAGGCGATTAGCATACCGAGCACGCCGGGATGCCCGACGCCCTCGGTCACCGCGGCTGCAACGACGCGTCCGTTATCGACCACGCCGAAGACCGGCTGTCCGTTGCGGCGCTCGATTGCAAGAATCACGCGGAACAGGTCGGCGAGATGCTCGGCGCGCGCAACCGGCTCGGTGATATCCGGAATGATCGGCTTGAAGATCGGATCGTTAATGAAGGCGCGCCCGAGCGAGACCGCCGCCTGGTCGTGTTGCTCGGGATAAACCACGGTGACGAGCGGGCTTTCATTTTCAGGCATTCGATACTCCATCTTCTAGGCATGAGACGTAAGCACGCGCGCGACCGCATCGTGCCATCCCGCGAGCAACTTCTCGCGTTCGGCAGTCCGCATTTTCGGTGTGAACAGGTAGCCTCGCTTAAGGATCTCGTGCAACTGCTCGGATGATTTCCAGACTCCCACCGCCAGCCCCGCAAGCATCGCCGCGCCCATTGCGGTGGTCTCCGCGATCTTTGCGGTGCGCACTGGCTTGCCAAGAATATCCGCCTGGAACTGCATCAGGTAACGGTTCGCAGTAGCGCCGCCGTCGGCGCGCAACTCGCTTATCGATTCGCCGGTGTCCGATTCCATCGCCACGATCACATCGCGCACCTGGTAGGCAACGGCGTCGAGCGTCGCGCGCACGATATCGGCGCCACTGGTACCGCGCGTAATTCCAATTATCGCGCCCTTGGCGGCCGCATCCCAGTGCGGAGCGCCGAGTCCGACGAATGCCGGCACGACGTATGGCTGCGTGCGGTCCGGGTTTTTCTTTTGGCTTGCCCGCGCCTGCCCATACGAATCCGCAGCCGTGCGAATCAGCTTCAGTCCGTCGCGAAGCCATTGCACGGCCGCGCCCGCTATGAACACCGAGCCTTCGAGTGCGTAAGCGGATTCGCCGGCGGGACCGAGTGCGGCAGTGGTGAGCAATCGATTTTTGGAGGCCACGATTTTGCCGCCCGTGTTCATCAACAGGAATGCGCCGGTTCCATAGGTCGCCTTCGAATCGCCGGCGCTGAATCCGCCCTGCCCGAACAGTGCTGACTGCTGATCGCCGATCACGGCTGCGATTGGTATCGGGCGCGAAGCGATCGTTCCGGCCGCGGCCTCTGCCAGCGGTCCTCGCGAACTTACCGCGGCCGGGATCATCTCGCGCGGCACCTCGAGCATCGCGAGCATCGTGTCGTCCCATTCAAGGCGCTCGAGATTGAACAGCATCGTGCGCGAGGCGTTGGTGTAGTCGGTCACGAACTGTGCGCCGCGCGACAATTTAAACACCAGCCAGGTGTCGATGGTGCCGAAGCATAGCTCTCCCCGGGCGGCACGCGCGCGTAGTTCGGGTTTCGCGTCGAGCAGCCATTTAAGCTTGGTGCCGGAGAAGTATGGATCGAGAAGCAACCCCGTGCGGCGCACGACCTCCGGCTCGCGCTCGCGCAACCGGTCGCAGATGCCGGCGCTGCGGCGGCACTGCCATACTATTGCGCGATGCACCGGGCGGCCGGTCCGCCGCTCCCATACCACAAACGTCTCGCGCTGATTGGTGATACCGACTGCGGCGATCGCGGCGGCAGAAACCTTCGCCGCGGCAATCGCCTTTTTCGAAAGCGCGACGACCGATCGGTAGATTTCCTCGGGGTCATGCTCGACCCATCCCGGTTTCGGGTAGAACTGACGAATCTCGGCGTAAGCCCGGCCGCGGATACGCCCGCGGCGATCGACGACAAACACCGTCGTGCCGGTAGTTCCCTGGTCGATGGCAAGTATGAAGTCTGGCATCGTGGTTCCCTGAACGGCCGCTCGAATATTGGACTCAGCCGCGAATCGCTTTGCTCCGCAAATGCGGTCGTGCGAATCCTATTTCCCGCGAGTGCGCGCGACAATCGCCGCGACTTGGCTCTCGAAGCCGGCTCATACTTGCCTCGGATGTTTTCTTAAGGCCATGATAAGCGCGCTTGGCGGGCGGGCCTTCGCACAGGAGCCGCGATCGATGAGTGAATTGGTCGAAAAGAAAGAGGATTTGATTCGCTACTTCGAAAGCGGCGGCAAGCCGCGCGAGCGATGGCGGATCGGAACGGAGTACGAAAAGGTCGCCGTCCGGAGCCGCGACGGAAGCGCGATACCCTATTCCGGGCCCGGCGGCGTCGAAGACCTGCTGCGCAAGATGGCCGATAGTTACGGCTTCGAGCCTGAGGACGAGCACGGCCGCATCCTGGCGCTCAAGGGCGACCGTTCCGCGATTACGATCGAGCCCGGCGGGCAGATCGAGCTGTCGGGCGAGCAGTGCGATACTATCCACTGCGCTTACAGCGAGTTTGCCACCCACGTACAACAGTTGATCGAAGTGACCAGCCGGATTGGTGCGACGGTGCTGGGACTGGGTATGCAGCCGCTCAGCCGCATCGATCAGATCGAGCTGCTGCCGAAGGCTCGCTACCACATCATGTACCCGTACATGGCGCGCAAGGGCACTCTCGGTCAACGCATGATGAAGCAGACTGCGGGCGTGCAGGCGAATCTCGACTACCGGGACGAGGCGGATGCGATGCGCAAGCTGCGCGTCAGCATGGGAATCGTGCCGATCCTCTACGCAATCTTCGCCAACTCGCCGCTGAGCGACGGCGGTCTGAACGGCTATCACACCTTCCGCGGGCATATCTGGACCGATACCGACAACGAACGCAGCGGGGTGCCGGAATTTGTCTTCCGCGACGGATGTTCGTTCGAGGACTACGCCGAGTATGCGCTCGACGTGCCGATGTATTTCCTGATTCGCCATCATGAGTACATCGATCTCACTCGCGCGCCCGGAATCACGTTTCGTCAATACCTGGAGCGCGGATTCGGCCGCGAGCGCGCCACGCTTGACGACTGGACCAATCACCTGACCACCATTTTTACCGAGGTCCGCCTGAAGCGCTATGTCGAGGTCCGCACCGCCGACAGCCAGCCGCCCGCATTCATGCTCGCGTTGCCGGCGCTGCTCAAGGGCGTGCTTTACAACGACGATTGTATCGGTGCGGCCTGGGACCTGGTGAAGGGCTGGAGCTATCGCGAGCGGCTCGAAATTACCAACCATGCGCACCAGCTCGGCCTCGACGCGCGCGCCGGCCGGATCAAACTGGGTGAACTCGGCTACGAGTTGATCTCGATCGCGGCGCGGGGACTCGAACGTCAGCGGTCGTTGAACGAACGCGGCCAGGATGAGAGCATCTACCTGTTGCGCCTGATGGACCTGGTCCGCGGCGGACACAGCCAGGCGAGCCTTGTGATCAGCCGCTGGAAAGGTGAATGGAACTACGACATCACGCGTCTAGTTAAGGACTGCGCATATCAGGCCGAAGCGATCTTGTAGATGGAACTCAGGTTTACCCAACGACACGTCACGGCGCTGAACTTCGTGCTGATCGCGGCGCTCGCATATTTCGCGGCGCAGTGTGTCGATGACATCGTCAAGCGCACGATGTCCGGCGACAAGAATGCGCCGGTTGCCGCGTCCGCGGCGCCCCGGACTAGCTCGGGATCTCGAACCCGCGCCTACTACGACTCGATCGTCAAGCGTGACATCTTCAACCTGGTGCCCCAGGACAATGCGCCCGCGCCGATCGTGGCCGAGGACCTGCATCTGAAGCTGCTCGGCACTTCGATCCTGAGCAGGTCGAAGCCATATGCGATAGTCGAGGATCAGTCCGGCAACGAATCGCTCTACCAGGTGGGAGAGGACATACCGGAGGCTGGACGGCTGGTGAGCGTCGAGGTCAATCGCGCGATCATCGATCGTGGTGGACGCCGCGTCGCGATCGACATTCCGTCGTCCGAAATTCCGGAGGCGGCGCCATCGCGGCTGGGCGTCCCGATAGCTATCCCACGAGGCATCCCCGCATTCATGCAACCCCGCGCAGGGCGCCGGCATCCGCCTGCTGCCGCCGCCGCCGACGATGACAGCGGCGATGACGACAGCAGTAAGCTCGAACTGAAGAAACTCGGCCCCGGAAAATTCGAGGCCAGTCGAGCCGAAGTGGCCAATACCATGCAGAATCCAGCGCAGCTCTTCTCCCAAATGCGCGCGTTGCCGCATTTCATCAACGGCAAGACCGACGGTTTCTCGATTTCAAACGTCGCAGCGGGCTCGGTATTCGAGCAACTTGGTCTAAAAGACGGCGACCTGCTCACCGAGATCGACGGACAACCCGTGACGAATCCGATGCAGGCGATGGGCCTTATGCAGGCGGTGCAGACGGCTTCGGCGATCGATCTGACGATCAACAGGGGCGGCAGTCTAACCCGGGTTCATCTCGATCTGCGCTGAGCGATGGAAGTACGGGCGGCGCGCCGAAACGAGCGTGACGAAGTGCTCGACCTGCTCGAGCCCTGGCATAACGACCGCGAGTTTTTTGCCCGCTACAACAAAATCGACCCTACCTTTCGCGATGAACTTTGCCTGGTCGCGCACGACGGCGGCCGCCTGGTTTCCACTGTTCAGATTTTCGATCGCGCCGTAAACCTCGACGGGCACGCCGTCGCGATGGGCGGGATCGGCTCGGTCTTCACAGTCGAGGAATACCGTCACAAAGGCGTCGCGTCGGCGCTGATGCGGCTCGCGGTCGATACGATGGTGCGTGAGGGCTTCGAAGTATCGTTGCTGTTCGCCGAGCGGCTCACTTTCTACAACCGGTTCGGATGGCGCGAGGTGGAGCGCAAGTTCAGCATCCTCGCCGGCGCATCGAGGTTGAAACCGGTCGATCGGGACGGATGGGACCGGTTTGAAATAGATGCCTTTGATGAGGCGCGCGACTTGGCGCAGGTGGCGGCGATTCATCGCGCTTATAGCGGCCGATTCAATGTCACCGCGGTCCGCGATGACGCGGCGTGGCGCGCGAACTTGCGATTCGCCGGCAATCAACCGATGCGCCCGGGCGAAGGCTCGGAGGAGTATTTCACGATTTGCCGCGAGCGCGGCGGTCGT
>JBGPNU010000034.1:0-15552 GCA_041487675.1 Binatus sp. (SeqCode) | reverse complement strand
TTCGCTCATCGGAGTGTGGCTCAGAATATTGTCGCCGACGTCGCTATGGTCGCGGTCGGCGATTTCATGCACGTCGAAAAACGCGACTTGCTCGCGCGAGAGTCCATAGTGATTTTCGAGCGCGCGCGCGAACGGCGCGAAGTTGCCCGGCACCTGGCCTTCGGCCGCGATACTAATCGCGCCGATTCCCTCCGCGAACGAGCGATCTTTGGTCGAGAGCTCGAACCAATCGATCAGCGCCGCCGTCGATGGCAGCGCCTTGCCGTGGATCATGTCGTCGCGGCTGAGCCCGAGTCCGAGCCCGAGCCGGATGAAGAGCTCGGGATGCGGCGCGCTGCCGGAAATCTTTCCGGTCTCCTCTTCGTAGAGGCTCTCCGCGAGTTTCACGCGTTCTTCGGTATTGAAGCATCGCGAATGCAGCGCACTCAACGCGCGCGGGAATTCACGCACCTGGAGGAAGAACTGGGTCGCGAAGTTGCACAGCCCCGTCTGCGAGACTTTGCCGTCCCGAATCTGAAGCCAAATCGGATGGCGTCCGAAAGAGCGCCGCTCTTTGACCATCGCGAAAATCTCGCGGACGAATCCATCGCTCGGTGCAGTCATCGCGAAAACCTCTCCCGATCCCAAATTGCGGCGCATGCGCTCGTGCTGTCTCAGTCCACGTGGCGAAGGTCGGACAGAAACTCCTGCGGGCCGATATAGCCGACCTTGCGCTCCTTCACCGTGCCTGTCGAATCTATCAGCATCGTCGTCGGCACGCCCTGGATTTCGTACTTGCTGGTCAGCTCTTCGGTGCGCTTGTCCTGCTTGGTCAGATTCGCCTTCATCCGCACGAATCGTTTCGACTCGGTGACGACCGATGGATCAATGAACGTCGAATGCTCCATCTCGCGGCACGGGATACACCACTCGGCGCTGAAATCGATCAGCACGGGCCTCCGCTGTTCGGCCGCCGACGCGAGCAGCTCGGAGGTGAACGGCTCGAATCGGAGCGGCTCTGACGCATGGCGCGGGTAGAGCAAAAATGCGAGCGCGATTGCCGCGGCAATTCCCAGCGCCGACCGGAGCACCAGGAACGGCCGCCAGTTTCTGCCCTCGGGCGTCACAAAACCGAGAAAGATTCCGACTCCGGCGCCGTAGTATGGCAGTATCCGCGTCATCAGGTTGTTCGGTACGACCGGATCGAGAAAATAGAGCGCGAGTCCCACCAGTACGAAGCCGAAAAGCTGCTCGACCCATTTAAGCCACTCGCCCGAGCGCGGCATGCGGCGGACGTGCCCGGCCGCCATCGCGAGCGCGATATACGGCAGCCCCAGTCCGAGCGCGAGAGTGAAGAACAGCGCGAAGCCGAAAATCGCGCTCCCGCTTCGCTCGACCATCAGGAGCAAGCCCAGCACGATCGGACCGATACATGGCGCCGCGACCACGCCCATCCCGAGGCCCATCAGCAGCGCGCCCGCATTCCCGGGATGAGCCGTGCCCGCCCGTTGCAGCATCCATTGCGGTGGCGTCAGGACAAACCAGCCGAAGCTCGATGCAGCCAGCGCGAGCAGCATCGCAGCCAGCGCGATCAGCACAAATCGATTCTGCATCGCGGCGCCGAACAACCCGCCCGACAACGCGGCCGCGACGCCCACCGACGAGAACGTGATCGCGATTCCGAGCACGAAAAAGATTGCTAGGATCATAACGCGGCGATGGCTTCCGCCCTGGTTGCCGAAGTACGCGATCGTCACTCCGATCAGCGGATAGACGCACGGAGTCAGATTCAGCGCGAGGCCGCCGAGAAATACCGCGAGAAAACCGAGCAACCATCCATGATGCGCGAAAATCCGATCGATCGCGCCGCCGGATCTATCGTCGCCACCGATGCCTCGTCCTGACGCGTTACCACCGATTGCCTCCAGAGTTCCCAGCGCCCGGGCAGGCGTCGCGAGCGCGACCGTCGTGCTGACCGACGCAGGCCGCAGGCACTCGGTATTGTTGCATCCCTGGTAATCGATCGTGACGGTGAGCGCGTCGCCCGGCTTCGGCGCGAAATCCGCACCCGCCCTGAGCGGCACTTCAAATTTGATATCGCCACCCAGCACCGACAGCTTGTCGCCGGCCGCGAATTCGAGCGTCATCGTCTCTGCCAGCGGATACTTGATCGCGCCCGCGGTTACGCTGACGGGCCCCTTCACCTCGAGCCTGGTCGGGATGTAATCCTCGCTGAACGGCTTGTCCGAGTTGATATGCCATCCCGGGATCACCTGAGTTGCCACTTTCAGAGTGCTTGCGCCACCTGCGCGAAGCGGCGGATCGATTCTGGCCGACGTGATCTTTACAAGCTCATTTGCCTTCGGCGTTTGCGCATTCGCCGCCGGCGCGAAAATCAACCAAGCGAGCGCAAAGACGATCGCTACGATCGAGACCCGCCAAAACGGACCAGCCTTTGTACCGTGGGGGAATAGTAGGAATTCGCGCGAGATCATTTGTCAGTAGTTAGAACAACATCGGCGGAGATCTGGTTCCACCCGCACTGTGAGCATCTATTTGGCGGCGGCGCTGTGCTTGCCGTTGGTCGAAAGCGGAACCGATCCCACGATCTCCAATCCGTAGCCAGGCAGATTGGCCAGCCGCGGCGTCGCGTCCGACATGATGATCATCTTGCGCACGCCGATGTCGCGCAGGATCTGCGCGCCGATTCCGTAGTCGCGGAAATCAGCCTCAGGGGTGTTGCGCCCGGTGGTTGCTCGCCCCTGCGCGCGTCCGCCGTCGAGCTCCGCGGCAATCGCGTTCGACTCGCGCTTCAGATACAGCAACACTCCCTCGCCCGCCGCCGCGATCCGCTCCATCGCAGAACGCAGCAGGCTGCGCGTGTTGCGTGGGCTGTAACCGAACACATCGCCGGGCAGATACTCGCGATGCGCCCGCACCAGGATTGGCTTGGCTGGATCGACCTTGCCCATTACCAGCACCAGGTGCTCGGTGTAGTCGATCAGGTTGCGATACACGAGCGCGCTGAACTCGCCGAACGCGGTCGGCAGCTTCGCTTCCGCGATTCGCTGGACCATCGTCTCGTTGCGCAGCCGATATTCGATGATGTCGGCGACGGTGATGATTTTCAGCCCGTGAACGCGCGCGAACTCGACCAGGTCGTCGCGCCGCGCCATCGTTCCGTCTTCTTTCAGAATCTCGCAAATGACTCCCGCGGGCTTGAGACCCGCGAGTCGCGAAAGATCCACCGCGCCCTCGGTCTGACCCGTGCGCACCAGTACCCCGCCGTCGCGCGCACGCAGCGGATAGACGTAGCCCGGCGTGATGAACTCACTGCCGCTGGCGTCTTCACGAACCGCCGACAGGATTGTAATCGCGCGGTCCTGCGCCGAAATTCCCGAGCCCGACGCCCGCCGCGAGGTGATCGCGGTCGTGAACGCGGTGCCCAGCGGCGCCTGGTTGTCGCCGACCATCATGCTGAGCCCGAGCCGGTCGATCCGCTCCGCCGACATCGGCAGGCAAATCAGCCCGCGCCCGAACTTCGCCATGAAGTTGATTGCCTCGGGAGTGGCTTTTTCCGCCGCCATGCACAGGTCGCCCTCATTTTCGCGCTGCTCATCATCCATCATGATGATCATGTGGCCGCGTCGGGTTTCCTCGATCGCTTCCTCGATCGAAATGAATGGCGCGCGGGCTTTCTTGCGGGGACTTATCTCACCAAACATTTTGGGGCGCTCTAGCTCAACTCTTATCCAACTATATCTCACCAGCCAAGCGTTCTCGAATGCATCCTCAAATGACTTGGGGCATGCGCTTGACCGCGGTTCAAACAACGCGCTCCGATGCTATCCTTGGCCGCGTGGCGGCAGAAATCACGACAGCGGTTCTGCTGGCCGCTGGACGCGGCAAGCGCCTCGGCGACTTGACCGCGCATACGCCCAAGCCATTGCTCGATATCGCCGGTTCTCCGCTTATTTCGCATATCATCGACGCGTCCGTCGGCGCTGGGCTCGCTAATTTCATCGTGGTGACCGGATATCTCTCCGATCAGATCGAACAATGGGCGAAAACCTATTCGCGCGAAAACCCCGGAATCAAAATCACTACCGTCAGACAGCCGGAACTCAACGGCACCGGCGGCGCGATGCTTGCGGCGAAGGAGCATCTCGGCGGCGAGCCTCGCTTCGTTTTTGGATGGGGCGATATTTTGATGGACCGCGCGAACTATCCGCGGTTCATTCATCATGCGCGCGTCGACGAGTATGATCTGCTGCTCGCCGTGAACCGCGTGAAGGATCCTTTTCGCGGCGCGGCCGTTTATCTGACCAAACATATGCTGGTCGAGCGACTCGATGAAAAGCCCGAAGCGGGAACCGCGACGACCGAATGGAATAACGCGGGCCTGTTTGCCGCCGGACCAATGATTTTCGATTACCTCGCACAGCTCGAAGCGTCGCCACGCGGCGAGTTCGAACTGCCGACTGCCATCGCGCAAATGATCGCGGACGGACGCGTCGTGCACGCCGTCGATATGCGCGGATTTTGGAGCGACGTCGGCACCCCGGAAGATCTTGAGACGGCGCGAGCACGGTTCAAGCCGAAAAGGAAGCGCCGATAGAGGACTAGCGATGATCGCATCCGACGGATGGGATAGCGCGGAATTCGATCGCGCCGCACGACTCGCCGGCCAGGTCCGCGCGCGTGCCGGCGCCGACGCGCGACTCTTCGCCGTCCGTGCGCCGGGACGCGTGAATCTCATCGGCGAACATACCGACTATAGCGGTCTGCCCGTACTCCCCGTCGCAATCGATCGATCGACAATCGTCGTCGCGTCCGCCAACAACACGCGCGAAATCGAACTCTCAAATGCCGACCCGCGATGGGCGGCGCGCCGCTTCGAGGTCGAGCGCCGGATACCGCCCTACCAAACCGGCGATTGGGCGAACTACGTGAAGGCGGCTGTTCAGGGTGTGATCGACCACTTCGCCGCGCGGGCCATCCTGATCGACAATCTGCGAGGCGCAATAATGGCGGTCGAGGGTCGCGTGCCGCCGGCCGCCGGTCTCTCGTCGTCGGCTGCGCTCACCGTGTCGAGCGCTATGGCTTTCATGGCGGTGAACGGACTCGAGCTCGATCCGATCGACGCCGCCGCGATGATCGCGCGCAGCGAATGGTACGTCGGAACGCGGGCGGGCGGGATGGATCAGGCGGCCTCGATTCTTGGGCGTCGCGACCACGCGTTATTTATCGAGTTTGATCCGATCCGGGTGCGCGCCGTGAAGATGCCGTCGGACGCGGCTCTGGTGGTCGCCGATAGCCGCGAAGTCGCGGACAAGTCGGGCAAAGTGCGCGCCGAATATAATCGGCGCGTCGTGGAATGCGCACTCGCGGCGCGAATTCTCGGTCGTGCGCTCAAGCTTGACGGGGTCAAAATCCTCGGAGACGTGGTTCGCGCGCTGACTGACTGGAAAGCGGCGGAGTTGATCGACAGACTCGCGGCGAACGCGCCCGCACGACTCGGCGCCGATCTGAAAGAGGCCGCGCACATTATTGGCGTTCCACATGCCGCGCTCGAGGCCGACCTGCTTGGCGAGGGTGCGACCCGCGTGGCGCTCGACTCGAAACGGCCGCTCGAAATTCTTCGGCGTGCCCGTCATGTGCTCAGTGAAACTGAGCGGGTGATTCGTGCCGCGGACGCGCTCGAAGCGGGCCGCCTCGCCGAGATGGGCGATCTGATGAACGCGTCGCATCGAAGTCTTGCCGACGATTTCGAATGCAGCACGCCGCGGCTCGACGCGATGGTTGAATGCGCGAGACGCGGCGGTGCGCTCGGCGCGCGGCTGACGGGCGCGGGGTTCGGCGGATCGATCGTTGCCTTGTGCGAGACGGACGCCGCGCCATCGGTGATCGAATCAATCGATCACGGATATTACGCGAAGTTCAATCCCGGCGAACCGGTCGAAGAGTTCAGGGCGATCCTGCATGCCGGCGCAGGTGCGAGTGTGATCGAACTGGGCGTCGCCTGAGCGCGCTTATCTCCTCACACGGATAATTCGTGCCGAGTGCGGAGCAAGATCGATCGTGTCGAACACGGCGCTCTCTTCGTTCATCGCCAAATCGAGCGCGACTGCTTCTCCGGCGGCGAGGTCCAGGTCGGAGGTTTGCACTCGCGCAGGCAAGTCTCCGCGATTCAGCAGCATCGCGATCGCACCGTCGGGATTTTCATTTTTGAGGCCGCGCACATCGCCGGTCGCCATCAGATCGAGCGCCAAAATGGGCTCGCGCGCGGCGTTTGAATCGATCTCGGCGCTTACCTGCGCGACCGTGCGAAACAACTTTCCCTCATCCTTATCGAGCAGCGCCATGTCGTCCGAGATGAGCAGCATCCCGCCGCTCGCACCGATGGTCGCGGCCAAAGCGGCGCGCTCGTCGGCGCTCAGACGCGTTTCGCGCGCGCGAAGCATCAGGCAGTCGGGGTCGTTGAGCCACAATCGCCGATGCATGAAGCTGCGCGCGATGATTGCGTCGAGAGCATAGACCGTGGAGGGATCGCCGGTTCCGGTCGCGGTCGATCCCCAAAACGGCGCGACATCGGGTCCGACGCGCATTCCATCGACGATTCCGATCGCCTGTCCAAGCGGACAACCGCATCCGAGGATGAACGCCTCCTCGCCGGCACCGGCCCGAATCGCTTCGAGGCCGCGGCGGATCGTTTCGCCACGCGTAAGGTTGGGATTGTGATGACGCCCGGGCGCGCCGGCCGCGTACAGAAAATCGAGTTTCAGGTACGAGTAGCCGAACTCGCGCGTTAGCTTCTCGAACAGGTGCTCCAGATGCGCGCGGAATCGCGGATGGCTCGGATCGAGCGCGTATGCGAACGCGTCTTTGCCGGTGGTCCAGTTGGTGTTGTACCCGGCGCGCATCGGTTCGCCGGTTTGTTCGTGAACGATGAACCAGTCGGGATGCTCGTTCATCACGCGTGAGTCGCGCGCGGCGAGGAACGGAGCGGTCCAGAGGCCGGCCTTGAAGCCGGCGGCGCGGATTTCGTCGGCGATTTTCCGGAGTCCGCCGGGAAACTTGGCGTTGGTCGTATCCCAGTCGCCGAGTGCGGACTGGAAGCCGTCGTCGAGCTGAATCAGCTCGAGCGGAAACTCGGAGCGCATCTCGGCGAGCGACTTGATATTCGCGCGGAGCGCATCTTCCGTGATCGCGTGAAAATAGTGGTACCAGGAACACCATCCGCGCTGAAACGGTGCGCCGACTCGCGCGTTCATCCATCGGCCGGTTGCGTCCGCCCATCGCGCGGCGAGCCGCGCCGCGGACTCGTCGTCGGCGACGATGAAGAGCGGATCGAGTTCGCGATGCGCACGCGGATCGAGAGTGACGCCGTCCAGGATCGCCCGTGCGATGACTTTTTCCGGCGTGGGTACGGTGACAGCCGTGAGTGCGGACGCGGCCCCGACGAATCCGACCATGATACGTTCGGCGATCGACGGACTCTCGACGATCGTGAATAGCTCCGAGGTGAGCATTTCGGGGAATTCGGCGCTGCGGGTCGATTCGCTTTGATGATTAAGCCGGGCGATGAAATGCGCACTGTCGCGGGGATGCGATCGCGACGCCGCGGCGCCGATATCGACAGCGCCAGAGCCGCTCCATGACTGGTATCCGTGCTTGAAGAATCGTGCGGGCGCGCCGGGCGCGATACCGGTCGCGACTTCGAACAGTGCGGCGTCGAGGCGAATCGGCAGGGCGCCACGATTTGCGATCGTGACGTGGATCATGGCGCCGCCGATTGCGTGTTCGAGGCGCGCCGATAGCGCGACGTCACTTTCGTCGCCGCCGCGCTGGCGATGCGTGTTGGAAGTCTCGCCCGCCCGCGCGGGCGCGAGGCTTAACGTATGCGCCTCGCCGATCGAGTTGGCGTAACGCAGTTCGATGCGCGACAGGTTCACGCCGCTCAAGTTTGCAAAGACTTGCGGTCGCGGCAAGCCACTCGCAAGCCACTCGATTGAGGAGATCGGCTCTGGCAAAGTATAGAGGAATAAAAATTATTTGAGCGTTGGGGACGCTGGCCGGCGGCGAAAACGATAACTGAGCGCCGGCATGGGCCTCTGGAGAGATAGTCATCGATACTGTGCCGGAGATTGAAGCCGCCGAAGCCGACGAGCAAGGCGGCGACATTCCAGAACAAGATATTTGGGGCGGCAGGCTGACGGCCTTCCGCGCACTGCGGCATCGCAATTTCAAACTTTTTTTCGGCGGACAACTGGTCTCCCTAATAGGCACCTGGATGCAGTCGGTCGCGCAGGCCTGGCTGGTCCTGAAGCTCACCAATTCGTCGCTGATGCTCGGGGTGGTGTCATTCGCGAGCTATATGCCTATCGTGCTGGTCGCGCTGTTCGCCGGCGTGGTGGTCGATCATGTCGATCGGCGCCGGCTCATCATCGGGGCCCAGACGCTGCTGATGCTGAGCGCATTCGTTCTGGCGGGACTGACCTGGGCGGGAGTGGTGCGAGTCGAGCACGTAATCATCCTCGCCGCGCTGAATGGGCTGGTGAGTTCCTTCGACATGCCGGGGCGGCAGGCGTTCGTGGTCGAGATGGTGGGACGCGAAGACTTGCCGAATGCGATCGCGATGAACTCCATGATCTTCAACGGCGCGCGGATGATCGGCCCCGCGGTAGCCGGTCTTTCGATCTCGGTGATCGGCGTGACGGGATGCTTCCTGCTGAACGGCATCAGCTTTCTCGCGGTTATCTGGAGTCTGTTTGAGATGGATCTGCCGCGCCGCGAGCGGCGGAATTTCGGCGCCGTGATGATGCGGCAGGTGCGCCTGGGGCTCACCTACGTATGGAGGCATCGGCCGACGCTCTGGCTTATGGTGCTGGTTGCGATCAATATGGGTTTCGGAATGCAGTACTCGGTGCTGATTCCACTGTTCGCACGCGACCTATTGCACGTCGGCGCACATGGCTACGGATTCCTGATGGCGGCGCAGGGACTCGGCGCGGTGGCGAGCGCGATTGTCATGAACATACGCTCGACGGCTCCCAAAGCGCTTCGCCAGAACCTGGTGTTCGGAATCTTCTGCATGGCGATCGCGACCGCCGGGTTCGGAGTTTCCCGGTCGATGGCGCTGTCGATGCTCGCGCAGATGTTCATCGGGGTCGGCCTGATGAATCACATGGTAACCACCAACACGCTGCTGCAGCTATTCGTATCGGACGAGTTGCGCGGCCGCGTGATGAGCATCTATACGTTGTCGTTCATCGGCACCGCGCCGTTGGGCAGCCTGGCGGTTGGATTTATCGGCGAGCATTGGAGTCCCCAAGTCGCAGTCCTGTTCTGCGCGATGTTCTCCCTGCTGTGCGGATTCCTGCTGCTCACCAAGCTCAAGCTGATCGCTGATGCGCAGGACGAAATCGAACAGTCGCCGGCCTAGGTGGGGCATTTATTCTGTAGTCACGCGACGCAACAAGAAGCTTGCGCGCACGCCCCGCGCTCTTCGATAATCCAGCTACAGTGTCCACCAAATCGGGAAAGCGGGCCGCAGCGGCGAGCGATCGTATCGCGGAGATACGGCGCGGCTTGCCGCCCATCGACGAATGCCTCCGCGCGGCCGAGGCGCTACCCGCGCTCAGCGGGCTTAGCCGCAGCTACCTGAAACTGATGGTGCAGCGGGCGCAGGCGGAGTTGCGCGCGGCGATTATCGCCGGACGGGATGCACTCGCCGGCGATCGTGCTGCGATGGTCCAGGCGGTCGCGCGCGCAGCCGAGCGCGCGATCGCTGCCGACGAGCCGCGGCTTCACCCGGTCGTCAACGCGACCGGCATCGTCCTGCACACCAACCTCGGCCGCGCGATCCTGGCCGAATCGGCGATAGAGGCGGTCGAGGCGGCGGCGCGCTCGGCGGTCAACCTGGAATACGATCTCGAAACGGGCGGCCGCGGCGATCGCGATACGATTGTCGAAGACCAGATCTGCGCGCTGACCGGCGCCGAAGCCGCCACCGTCGTGAACAACAATGCCGCCGCAGTCGTGCTCGCGCTGAACTCGCTGGCGGAAGGACGCGAAGTAGTAGTCTCGCGCGGCGAGATGATCGAAATCGGCGGGTCGTTCCGCCTGCCCGATGTGATGGCCAAGAGTGGGGCGCTCTTAAGGGAAGTAGGGACGACCAATCGGACTCATCGCAGTGACTACGCGGATGCGATCGGACCCGCAACAGCGCTGTTGCTGAAGGTGCATCCGTCGAACTACCGGGTGGTCGGATTCACCAGCGAAGTTACGCTCGAGGACCTGGTTGAAATCGGGCGCGAGCGAGGGATCGACGTGATGGAGGATCTCGGCTCCGGCGCGCTTATCGATCTGGAGCAGTTCGGATTGCCGCGCGAACCGATCGTGCGCGAGCGGGTCGCGGCGGGCGCGGCGATTGTGACATTTTCGGGCGACAAGCTATTCGGCGGTCCACAGGCCGGCGTAATCGTTGGCCGCGCCGAAGTTATCGAGCGAATCAAGCGCAATCCCCTGAAGCGCGCGCTCCGATGCGACAAGCTGACGCTGGCTGCGCTGTCGGCGACGCTGCGGCTGTATCTTCGCTCGCGCGATATAGGCTCGGAACTTCCGACCTTAAGAATTCTCGGGCGCAGTGTAAGTGAGATTGCCGCGATGGCGCCGCGCGCGCGTGAGATACTGGTCGAGCGGCTCGGCGTCGAGTACCGGGTCGAAATTGTCGATGCTACTTCGCAGGTGGGCTCGGGCGCGTTGCCGGTGAAGGAACTGGCTACGATTGCGCTGCGCGTGACGCATCCACAGAAGTCGGCGAATGCGATCGCGTCGATGTTCCGGCGCGCCTGGATCATCGGCAGAATTGTTGACGATTCGTTTCAGCTCGATTTGCGTACGGTGGAGGATCCCGCGCTCTTCGCGGTAAAGCTCGCAAGCGGCTAGACTTGAGAAAGTAAGAACGTCAAATGGCGTGCGCCGCGGAGGAATCATGCCGGATAAGACCTACAAAATAATCGAAGTGGTGGGAGTGTCCACGGACAGCGTCCAGCAAGCGGTGCGCAACGCGGTCAACAAGGCGCGCCAGACGATCCGCAATATCGACTGGTTCGAGGTCGGGCCGATCCGCGGCGCGGTCAGCAAGACCGGGACGTTGGAGTTCCAGGTCGAGGTGCGAATCGGATTTCGCCTCGAAGGCGATCCGGCTACCTAGAATTTCCGACCGCTCGTAGCTCGGGTGCCATCGGTTTTCTTTGCGGTTGATCGGGTGGACGGTGTGAGCGCTTAAGATCGCGCGAAGGAGAAAGCAGAGATGAAGTTCGGAACGTTCCTGTATCAGACTTCCGGGGCGAGCATCGCGGCGGTCGCGCGCAAGGCCGAGGAGTGCGGCTTCGAATCGCTGTGGATTCCCGAGCACATTATCCTGCCTGTAACCTACCGCTCGCCGTATCCGTATTCTTCAAGTGGAAGGATGGGTGCGCCGCCGGAGACTCCGCTTCACGATCCGATGCTGGCGCTCGCTTACGTCGCCGGGATTACGACCAGGATTCGCCTTGCCACCGGAGTTTTCGTACTGCCGATTCGAAACGCATTCACGACCGCCAAGGCGGTTGCGAGTCTCGACGTTCTGTCGGGAGGACGCTTTATCTTCGGGGTCGGAATCGGATGGCTCGAGGAAGAGTTTGCGGCGGTTGGGATGAACTTCAAGGATCGCGCGCTGCGCACCCGGGAATATATCGCACTGATGAAAGAACTGTGGACCAGCGACTCGCCGGCTTATCATGGGAAGACGATCGCGATCGAAGGGTTCAAGTTTATGCCCAAGCCCGCGCAGAAACCGCATCCGCCGATCGTCTTCGGCGGTAACACCGAGCCGTCGCTGAAGCGCGCGGCGAAACTCGGCGACGGATGGTACGGGATCGCGGAAGATATCGATCAGATCGGCGCCACCATCAAGCGCCTGCGCGAGCATGAACGCGCGGCCGGCAGGACCGTCCCGCTCGAGTTGACCGTCAGCCGCCTTCGCGAGCAGCTGAAACCCGAGGATATTGGACAGTTCGCCGAGATGGGCGTCTCCCGAATAATCGTCGGCCCGGGCGCGACGACCAGGGACCACATCGCGTCGATGGAAAAGTTTGGCGCGGAGGTGATCGCGCGGCAATAGACCTGGCCGAGGGACCATTGGCGCGCCACAATTTGCGCGGACACAATTTGCGGATATGATCAGTATGATCGGTAAGGATCAGTAAGATACAACGCGCCGGAGGCGCGCCTGGAAGATGAAGAGATGCCCGCGCTGCGATAAAAGCTTTCCCGATTCGGAAACGTTTTGCGAAGCTGACGGTACCGCGCTGGTCAAGGCGGGGCCCGCATTTTCGGAAGGCACGGAGCGTCCGGCGCCGGGCGCAGCCGGCGGAGATCAAATCGCAAGCGCTGCCGGCATCGAATGTCCGGTCTGTGGCGGCAAGGCCCAGCCGGGCGAACTAATCTGCAATTTCTGCGGAGCGCGGCTGGGCGTCGAATCGCCAGCGGAGCAGTACACCCCGCCGCCGCCCTCGTCATCGCCACGAATGACAAGGGTGGCCCGCGATCCGTCATCGTCGATGCGATTCACGGGCAGGATGCCCGATCGTCAGGGCCAAGACGAAAAGTCCGGCCGCGGGATGCTTGGCGTCCTCCGCTACCTGCTCGCGGCGATAATTGCGCTCGGCGGCGGCGCATGGCTGGCGCTTCATCTGAGCACCAAGGGAGCGGAGCAGCCGGTGGCGCACGCCTCGCCAGCCGCGCCGATCGCCCCGGCGGCATCGATGCCAACCGGGCCGTCGGTGGATCTCTCGAAAGTGATGACGACTCAGGTCACCGGTGAGTCGGCGTCAGCACCGGAGCGCAATCAGGAAGCGATGCGGAAATATTTCGAAGATCACAAGGCGGCGCTGGTGGAGAGCTATTCGCGCGCGCTCGCGAGTGACGGCTCAATCCGCGACGCGATGGTGCTCCGGGTTCGAATACTGCCGGGCGGCAGCGTTGACGCAGCCTCTATAAGGACCTCGACCAATCCCAATCCCGGTCTCGATGCTGAAGTGGTGAAGGATGTTTCGGCGTGGAATTTCCCGCCGTTCAGCGGCGGCCAGGTGGAAGTTGACTATCCGATCATCTTCACAAATGACCCGGCCACGAAAGATGCGCTCGAATCGCAACTAAGCTCGAAGCTTGCGAATCTCAGCCCGACCGAGGCGCCGGAATTCGCAAGTGCGCCCGGGCCGGCTTCGCCGGCGGCGTCCGAAGCCGCATCGGCGCCGTCTCCCTCGCGCGGCGCGCCAGTTGCCGCGGTGCCAGAGGCAGCGCCTGCGTCCGAGGCTGTTCCTGCGCCGCTATCTCCCCCTCGCAGGCGCAGTCGCGCAAAGCCGCCGACGCCGACCCTAACGTTGCAGCAGCGCGTCAAGCAGGTGTTGGGGTCGAATCCGAAACTCCGCCGCGTGGACTGTTATACCAGCGGCAGCACGGTGACGATTTTCGGCAAAGTGTTTGACTACGAGACCAGGCAATTGGCGGAGCGCGCAGTGCGCGGAGTACCGGGAGTTGGCAATGTGATCGATTCGCTATCGACCGACGAAAGCGATTGGGCCGCGCGTCAAGCTCAAATCGCGCAGCAGCTTGCCAACGCGGGGCTGAACCAGGTCACCATAAAGGTGATAGGCCATGACGCGTATCTCGGTGGAACGGTCAAGACCGACGCCGAGAAGAATCAAGCCGTCACGATCGCGGAGAGCGCGTCGCCGGTCCACGTGAGGACCAATTTGATCACTGTGGTGCCCGGAAACATGTTCGGATTCTGACCTGCGCCGAATCGCGGTAGCAAATCATGAATTTCATTTTCGCGCGATCGCAGTTTTGCAGCGGCGTCCGCCCGGGTGTGATTAATTCTTTGTGGTCTGATAGTATTGACACGGATTGAGCCGAGCGCTTATATGGCGGAAAGAAGGCGGCGAAGGCCGCTCCCACCAGGAGGAGTCTATTTTTCATGGCTGATACACCGAACACACCGAAAGAGATATTCGCTGCGATGCCGGGTCGCTTCAACAAAGAGGCTGCCAAGGGCCTCACTGCCACTTACCAGTTCGATCTCTCAGGAGATAACGGCGGCAAATGGCACGTGATCATCAACAATGATACCTGCCAGGTAAAGGAAGGGCCTGCCGCCTCGCCTAGCATCACCATTTCGATGACCGCGCAGGACTACGTTGACATGACGAGCGGCAAGCTCAATGGCCAGGTCGCGTTCATGAGCGGCAAGCTCCGTATTGCAGGCGACATGGGCCTCGCGCTTCGCATGCAGCAACTGTTTGCTTAAACCGCCACATCGATGAATTGATCGGCGCCGGGCCCGGACTTCGGGCCCGGCCGACAAAATCCGCCTGCAAAATACCCCCACAGACAGCCATTCCAAGTTCAAACGCGCCGATAATTTCCCGATTCGGTACGCCAGATCGAGAAGTCCGCGAACGAACGCGAGCGCCGATCACCGTTAGTAACTTCTGAAACAAAATTCTGTTTCCCAATAGTCCCATGAAGGAGGACAAATCCACGTCACAGGAACCGAGAACGCAAATGAGTCCCGCCGAGTTTGAGCGCGACCCCGACAAGGAAGGCGGAGAAACCGCGGAAGCTGGCGAGAACAACGACTCGCTGGCCTCAAAACTGTCGCAGGAGCTGAGTAACTGGCGGCGCAAACGCACCTCGTCCAGGCCGCGGCATTCTGACGGACCGGCTCAGACCTTTCAGTCAGAACCCGCCCGCACGATCAAGGTTCGCGGTCACGAAACCCTGGTCGTCCGCAAACCGAAGTTGGCCAAGCCCACCACGAGTACCAATCACACCCAAAATAGTCAGTAGTCAGTCGGCCGCGGATGTGGGGTGGGGCGTGCGGAGGAACTAGGAGCGGAAGACTTCGACCGGCATTTCTCGCGATGCCTGGCGGGCCGGATAGACCGTCGCGAGCAGGCACAGAAATAGCGATGCGAGCGCAACCAGCACGAAGTTGGATGGCTCGACGGAAATCGGCAGCGTCGAGACTCCGTAGATTTCGCGCTGGATGTGAATGAACTGGTAGTGCGCGAGCGCGAAGCATCCGGCCGCGCCAAGAATCAGGCCCGCCGCGGTGCCAGCCCCGCCGATGATAAGTCCCTTCATCACGAATATCAGGCGGACGTCGCGCCGCGTCGCACCCATCGAAATCAGCACCGCGATATCCTTGCGCTTCTCCATCACGACCATGATCAGAGTCGCGACCAGGTTGAACGCCGCCACGCCGATAAGCATCACGAGCACCAGGGCATAGACGCGCTTGAGCAGTGCGAATCCGCCCGCGGCCGATTCGTTATATTCGATCCAGTTGCGGACGCGGTATGGACTCGCGAACAGCTTGCGCATCGCATCGGTCACCGCGTCAGTCTGGTCGAGATTGGTCAAATGGATATCCACGCCGTCCGCTTTCGCCGGACGGCCGAAGAAATCCTGCGCGCGCCCGAGGTCCATGAAGACCATGTTGGTATCGATGAAGTTCATCCC
>JBGPNU010000033.1:0-15611 GCA_041487675.1 Binatus sp. (SeqCode) | reverse complement strand
GCTGCTTCCGCCCGCCGGGCGGCTTCATGCGACGCGCCTCAATGCAAGTCGGCGCAGTAGAAGACAAGTTTCGCGCTCTTGTCGGCAGGCAACTCGCCGGCCACGTCGTACTTGTCGCGGCTGGTTAGAAGATGCGCGCTTGGGATGACGCCAGCGCGCGAGCGCAGGCCCCATGGGTTCGCATCGTAGATGTTGACGTGCGAGTTCGAATCGGCGATCAGCGAAACGAGCCGATCGACGCGGATGACCGCGAACTTGTCCGGCTGTTTTGGCTTGTTGTTGAGAAGCGCGCCGATGTCGAATGCGAATGCGCAGGCTGCGGATGCGGCGATGATCGCAGCGGCGATCGTAAAGGCGATCGTAAAAGCTATGGCGCTGTGAGTGCGTGAAGCTTTCCGGAACTGCGAACTCATAGTGGTTAGGCTACCTGACATACTCCGGCGGGCAAAGACTGATCATTCAATGGGTAGTGCGTAGGATACGATCCTCGTATCGTCACCATAAATTTCGCGGACGATCTCGCCGCGCTCGATCGGAATGCATTCGGCAGGGAACGCATCGGTGATTCGATGGCCCTCGTCGAGCAGCGCGCCGATGAAGCGGTCGAGATGGCTCATCGCGCGGCGCAAAATGTCGTGCATCACGACCAGAGTGTGGCTGCGCGACGCAGCGTCGGCGATGGCGCGGTCAACCCACGCATCCTGATCGATCCAATCTTCGGGCACGCTGTTCCAGAGCACGCAGGTGTAATGGTTGGAGACCAGGTGATCGACCGCGGCGGGGCTGAGCAGATGCGGCCCAATCTTTCCGCCGCCGCCGAACGGACGAAACAGTTTGGGATTTTGCGCGAGCGATCCGAGCAGGCGCTCGGTCGCGCCGATTTCACGCTCGACGGCGTCGGGAGCGGGATCGTTACCCAGTGGCACGCGATGCGTGAACGAGTGATTGCCGATGCGATGACCCTCGGCCGCCGCGCGCTCAGCAAATTTCATCCGCTCGCGCGACGCGAGATGCATCCCGAGGACGAAGAATGAAGCCTTTACCCCGCGGCGAGCGAGCACGTCCAAAACCAGCGGCGTGACCTCGGGATCAGGACCGTTGTCGAACGAGAGTGCGACCGTACTCATCGCAATTTTCGCATCGCGATTTCCGTTTCTCACTTTCTCGCGCGCGCAAACGCCCCGCTCAGGCGGTGAACCGAAACGAGTCGCCCTTCTTCACGATCCGGCCGGCGGACGGAGTCGCGAAATGGGTTCCGAAGACTTGCACCCCGCTGTCGGCGTATTTCTCGCAGAACGCGCGGCGCGTTTTTTTCGCCATCGGTCCGTCGGAATCGAATGCGTCGTCCCATTCGGGATATCGGCATTGAATAGGATGATGCATCAGATCGCCGGTGATCACGGCATTCTGGCCTTTCGACGAAATCCGCACGCTGTGATGGCCGGGAGTGTGACCGGGACTTGGCTCGAGCCATACCTCGTCAGTCACGCGAAAATTAGAATCGATCAAGTCAGCCATCCCCTCGGCGACGACCGGACGGACCGAATCTTCGACCGGATCGCGCATGTCTTTTCCATCGAAAGTTGACCAATAATCCCACTCGGTGCCACCGATAAGGTCGCGCGCGTTGGGAAACGTGGGCACCCACTTCCCGTTTTTGAGCATCGTGTTCCATCCGACGTGATCGACGTGCAGATGCGTGCAGATCACGCGATCCACTTTGTCGCGGGTAAAGCCGGCCGCCTCGAGATCTTTCAGGAACGGCGTATGCAGATTAGCCCACGCTGGGTTCGAGCGCTGCTTCTCGTTGCCGATGCAGGTATCGACGATGATGCGCTTGCCCTGAGACTCGAGCACGAGCGCGTGGATGCTCATCCGCAACTTTCCCTTCTCGTCGGAAAAAGTCGGGTAGAGCCAGTCGGCTTCTTTCTGAACGTTCTCGCCGGTCGCGTCCGGCAGAAGCCAGGTGCCCGGCCATGGCGCCTCGCTCTCGATGATTCGGGTTATCTTCACGTCGCCGATTTTGAACTGGTTCATGACGATGCCTCCGTCTCAAGCGCAACTTAACCCGATCATGGCGGATTCGCCAAGCGGGCGAGGTCTCACCGATTTCACAGAACTGAGCTATAGCTATCCGAGAGGATGAATCCGTCTGACAGGGGAATCGATCATGCCAAACAGCGAAACTGAAAGTACAAATCAGGACGTCCGTGAAATCACACGCCTCCACAACGTTTGGGCCGATGCGAATCGCAAGGGCAGCATCCCGATGATGCGCGAAGCATTCGTCGGCAGCGACAAGTTCTTCGGCTACAATCTGAACGGCTCCGCCTACGAGGGGATCGAGGAATGGGCGACGCTGTGGAAATTCCTCTTCGCCTCGAAGGCCCGGGCGACGCTCGGGCAGGCTGAGAACCTGCGCATACAAATTCGCGGCGACGTCGGATGGCTCACCTGCACCAACGATTTCACGATCACGCTCGATGGCGGCGCGCCGCTCCCGGGCAGCGGCAAGTTTCGCAGCACCGAAGTTTATGTTCGGGAAGACGATGCGGGGAAGCCGGTGTGGAAAATGTGGCATTGCCATTTCTCGCCGTGCGCGCCGAGTGACAAGCCACGCATGGGCTTCGAGCGCTAACGCGGACGCATCGATGACGCTCAAGGTTCGCGAGTTCGGGGTCGGCTTCGAGAGCCCGCATGCGCGCGAGTTCATCTCGCATGCGAAACGAGCGGAGGAACTCGGCTTCGGAACTTTCTGGGTGCCCGAGGACCCCTTCTACCGCGGCGCGTTCACGCTCGCGTCCGCGATCGCATGCGGGACCTCGACGATCAAGATCGGGATTGGAGTGCTCAATCCATACACGCGGCATCCCGCGTTGACCGCGATGGAGTTCGCGGCGCTGGATGAAGTTTCGGGCGGACGCGCGATTTTAGGAATCGGCGCAGGACTCAAAGATTGGATCGAGGGGCGGCTGAAGATTCCATACACGCGGCCAACGACAGCGATGCGCGAGAGCATCGAGATCACGCGGCGCCTGTTTCGCGGCGAACAGGTATCGTATACGGGACGGGTCTTTCAAACCGATCGCGTTAAGTTGAGTTTCAAGCCGGCTCGCGGGGAAATTCCGATTCATCTCGGCGTGCTCGGACCGAAGAACCTGGAGCTTGCCGGCGAGACGGCGGACGGAGTGATCCTGAGCGTGATGTCCTCGGAGCCTTACGTGACCTTCGCGATGGAACAAGTGCGGCGCGGTCTTGCGAAGTCCGGACGCGCCGAGCGCGACTTCGCGGTCGGCGCGTACATTCTGTCCTCGATTTCCGAGGACGAACGCGCCGCGTGCGATCGGCTGAGGCCAATCGTCGCGATCCTGATCTCCTTGATGGCGCCGCAGCCGACCATTCCTATTTTCGCGACCGCCGGTCTGAGTCCCGACACGATTAGGAAATTCGGCGAGAGTTTCGCGCGCGGAGTCGTGCCAGCCGACATGGTGACTGACTCGATGATCGACACGTTTACGATCGCGGGCAGCCCGGCGCGATGCCGCGAGAACCTGGCGCGGCTGATCGAAGCGGGAATGACTTCGCCGGTATTCTTTGAAGTGCCGGGAGTGGCTCCGGATCAAACGATGGATGACGCGCATCGGCATCTGATTCCGTAATTCACCTAAGCTGACCGCAATTTAAGACAGAGAGGACGTATCGATGGCACTTCCAGTTCCCAGCGCGGAGGAACTAAAAGCTATCGCGCGCGCGAATCATATCGAGTTGACTCCCGAAGAACTTGCCGCGCTCGAACACATGATGCCCGCGCAGATGGCGATCCTCGATCAAATCGACGCTGAGATCGCTACGCCGAGTGATTCCGTAACGCGATATCGCGATCGGGTAGCCGGGGCGCGGCCTTCCCGTAAGGACGATCCATTCAACGCGATCGTCACGCGATGCGGCGTCAAGGGCGCGTCGAGCGGTCCGCTCAAGGGCAAGCGGGTCGGAGTGAAGGATAGCGTCAGCGTGGCGGGAATTCCTGCGAGCGGTGGGTCGTCGGTGTTGAATGGCTACGTCGCGGAGTCCGATGCGACAATCGTTTCGCGGATGCTCGACGCGGGTGCGGAAATCGTCGCGACGCTGAACATGGATGACTTCGCACTATCCGGCGATGGCCGAACCAGTACTTATGGACCGACTCGCAATCCGCACAACCCGGAATACTGTGCGGGCGGTTCGTCGTGCGGATCGGCGGCGGCGCTATACTATGATGATATCGATCTGACTATAGGCACTGACCAGGGCGGTTCGATCAGAATTCCGGCGTCGTGGTCGGGCGTGACCGGAATCAAGCCGACCTATGGCCTGGTGCCTTACACCGGAGTGATGAGTATCGATCCGACACTCGACCACGTGGGTCCGATGGCGCGGAGCGTCGGCGACGTCGCGCTGCTGCTCGAGATAATCGCGGGCAAGGACCCGCTCGACAGTCGTCAGCGCGAGGTGACGACGGCGCCCTATCGCGAGGCGCTTGGACAGTCGGTCACCGGGATCAGGCTGGGCGTTGTGCGCGAGGGCTTCGATCAAGCCGGTGCGCAGGCGGACGTCAACGCCGCGGTCAATCGCGCAGTCCGTGCGCTCGAAAAACTCGGCGCGCGCGCAACCGAGATTTCAATCCCGGCGCATCGCGACAGTGCGGGACTGATCTATGCGCTGGTGCCCGAAGGCATGGCGATGCTGGCGCATACGAATCTGCAGGGCACGCATCATCAGGGCGGGTATCTTCCGGGACTCGCCGCACATTTCGCCAAGCGGCTCCCAGAGCGGGCGAACGATCTCGCGTTCACGGTAAAGTTCATGCTGGTGTTCGGCAACTTTCTGCGTCAGCGCTACCATGGCCGTTTTTATGCAAAGGCGCAGAACTATCGACCGACCCTGACCGCGAAATACGACGCGGCGCTCGGCGAATACGACGCGCTGGTGATGCCGTCGACGCCGATGAAAGCGCATCGTATCGACGCCCAGGCGCCCTATTCGATGATCACTAATACTGCGCCGTTCGATATCACGGGCCATCCGGCGATAAGCGTGCCGTGCGCGAAGTCCGACGGTCTTCCGGTCGGCTTGATGCTGGTCGCGCGACATTTCGACGAATCCACGTTGTTCAAGATTGCACATGCCTACGAGCAGAGCGTCGATTGGCTGAGGGCTTGAGGCCCGAGTGCCGGTACGTTCACGCCTAACAACACATCTTGTCGATCACTTTGTGAATCATAGCGGGGCCGCGCTCGAACGCGTCGCGCCGGATATGTTCGTTGGGCTGATGCGCCTGATCGAGATCGCCGGGTCCGCATATCAGCGACACGATGTTCGACCCCGTAAACCATCCGCCGTCGGTGCCGTAGAGCGCGCCACCGCTGGATCGCGCGCCGGTCGCGTCGAACAGGGCGGCTTCGAGCACGGTGCCGCGTGGCGAGTTGAGCGGCGGTACGACGCTGGCCGGTCCGATTTCGATCTTCGCGCGATTTTCGCGGCCCGCATAGTCGTGCGTATCGAGCGCGGCGAGGCGACGGCCGATCTCACGATGTATCTCGAGCGGATCGGCGTCGGGCAGCGTGCGGTAACTGATGCGCAGCCTGCATTCCTCGGCGATCATGTTGGATGCGATTCCGCCCGCAACGGTTCCAAAGTTGAGCACGTCGCACGGCGCGTCGGGAAAGATCGCCGCGAACTCGGGATGCGCACGCAGGCGGCGCTCTTCCTGCAGGCGGCCGATCGTGTCGATCACGCACGCCATCACGGCGATTGCGTTGACGCCCTTCGCGGGAGCGCCGCTGTGACCGCCGACGCCGCGAACCGTCACGCCGAATGAAACGATACTTTTGTGCGCGTGACACACCGCGTAAGAAGTCGGCTCGCCAATCCATGCCAGCCGCGGAACCGGCGTGTGCCCAAGAATCTGCCGCAACGCCGGCGCCACACTGTGCGCACCGAGGCATCCCACTTCTTCGCTCGCGGTGAAGACAAACACCAACGGGCGCTTGAGTCTGCCGGCATCGAGGGTTCGCGCCGCATCGAGGCATTGCGCGATGAATCCCTTCATGTCGGTAGTGCCGCGGCCGTAGATACGTTCACCGGCTGTTTCGAGCTTGAGCGGCTCTCGTTCCCATCCCGGCTGACCGTCGTAAGGCACAGTGTCGACGTGTCCCGAAATGATCAGTCCGTCGGCGCGCGGCGGTCCGATCCAGGCGACCAGGTTGGCCTGCGCGACTCCCAAAATCTCGACGGGTTGAAGTGCCGTCGTCAGGCCGTGGGCCTCGAGCTGCTTCGCTAAATATTCGATCGCCGCCAAATCGCTTTTTGCGCTGACCGTGTCGAACCCCACGAGGCGGCGCGCGACTTCGTACAAATAGTCATTCATGCTGGCCACGGCTACGAAGTTTCAGTCGGAGAAGCGACGGCTTTGGCGCACGCAGAGCGGATACGCGGCTCTATTGACCCTGGCCTTTTGTACACAATCGACGTTTCGATAACAAACCGCTGTGGTCAAGTAAACATCTCTGAAATCTTGGGTTTTTGTACATATACAGCGACGAGGATAGGCAATTGCAGGTCGGGGCGGCTACAATGGCGAGGCAATATCTGACCGATGAGCTCTATGGGAAATCAAGCTGATACGCCCGGGTTAAATGCCGCGCCGATCGCGGCGGATGCGCCGGCTGCTCAGAACGGAGCATCGATCGATCCGCCGATGGTGGCCGTTGTGTTCGATGGAGCAGTCTCCGCGATCGAAAAGGCGTCACCACCGCCGAAAATCGACAAGGATCTCGCCTCGCCCGATCTGTTCCTGAACCGCGAGCTTACGTGGCTTGCGTTCAACCGGCGCGTTCTGCATGAGGCCGAAGACGAACGAAATCCGCTCCTCGAGCGGCTCAAATTTCTCGCCATAACGGCGTCGAACCTCGACGAGTTTTTCATGAAGCGCATCGGCGGCCTGAAGCAGCAGGTCGTCGCCGGGATGCAGGAACTGACGGTGGATGGACGCAAACCCCAGCAGCAGATCGCGGAATGCTACCTGGTGGTGCGCGAGATCGAGCAGCGTCAGCGCGAGTTGGGACCGCAGATCCTGGGTCAGCTCGAAAATTACGGAATCCGTTTGCGGCCCTACAGCAGCCTGTCGGCGGACGAGCGCAAGACGATTCGTGAATACTACTACAAAAACATTTTCCCGCTGGTGACGCCGCAGGCGATGGATCCTGCGCATCCGTTCCCGTTCGTCTCCAACCTCTCGCTGAACCTGCTGGTGACGGCGCGCTACCAGATCGACTCGGACCCGATGATGGCGCGGGTGAAAGTGCCTATCGGTTTTGGAATCCCGCGCTTCCTGCGGGTCGGCAATCAAAATGACTTTGTCCGGCTCGAAGACGTCGTGTCGAACAATCTCGATCTGCTATTCCCCTCGATGCTGATCGATTCGTACGAACTATTCCGTGTGACGCGCAACGCCAACACCGAACGCGACGAGGACGAGGCCGACGACTTGCTGGCGCTGATCGAATCCGAGCTGCGCGATCGGCGGTTCGCGCCGATCGTCCGGCTCGAAGTGTTGACCGGCATGAACCCGGTGCATCGCGGGATGCTGGCCGCCGAGCTCGGCCTGGACGAACGCTCCGACGTGTTCGAGGTGGACGGGATGCTCTCGATCCGCGACTTGCAGGAGCTCGCGTCGATCGACGCGCCGGCGCTGCATGATCCGCCGCATCATCCGGTCGATCATCCGCGCCTGACGGTGGGCCGCAGCATCTTTCACGTTATTCGCGACGCCGGTTCGTTCCTGCTGTTGCATCCGTACGAGTCGTTCTCGACTTCGGTCGAGCGGTTTTTGCGCGAAGCCGCGGAGGACCCGAAGGTCCGCGCGATCAAGATGACGCTGTACCGAACTTCGAACGATTCGAAGATAATCGGCTACCTGTGCGATGCGGCGCGGAACGGCAAGCAGGTCGCGGTGGTCGTCGAGCTGAAGGCGCGCTTCGATGAAGCGGCGAACATCCAGTTTGCGACCCGGCTCGAGGAATTCGGAATTCACGTAACCTACGGAGTGATCGGTCTCAAGACGCATTGCAAGGTGATCCTGGTAATTCGCCAGGATTACAACGCTCTTCGCCGCTACGCGCATATCGGGACGGGCAATTATCATCCGGGGACGGCAAGGTTTTACGCCGATTACGGACTACTCACATGCGACGATACTATTGGCGAGGACCTGACTGAGCTATTCAATTACCTGACGACTGGCTATATGCCGGATCGTCCTTATCGCAAAATTCTGCCCGCGCCGACGCTGCTGAAACGCGGGCTTCTGATGCGAATCGAACGCGAAATAAAGCTTCATTCCACCGCGTCGCCCGGCTCGATTCAGTTCAAGGTGAACGCACTGGAGGATGTGGACATTACCCGCGCGCTCTACCGCGCCTCGCAAGCCGGGGTAAAAGTTGATCTGATAGTTCGCGACACCTGCAGGCTGCGGCCGGGGATTGCGGGGTTGTCGGACAACGTGCGCGTAGTGAGTATCGTCGGACGTTTCCTGGAACATGGCCGGCTATACTATTTTCGCAACGGCGGCAGCGAGGATTTTCTGCTCGGCTCCGCCGACTGCATGAAGCGCAACCTCGAAAGCCGCGTCGAGGTGGTTGCGCCGATCGAAGATCCGCAACTGCGCAAGGAATTACGCACGGTATTCGACATCCAACTCAGGCCCAACCGCTGCCAGTGGGAAATGCAAGCCGACGGCGTATATATCAGAACGGCAGCGGCGGACGCCGCCCCGGCCTGCCAGCAGGCGTTGATCGATTTCGCGGACACTCGTCAGACGGAAGCGACCAAGGTCAAGAAGCGCCGCTCCAAAGGCTTTGCGCGCCGCGCGGTAAGAGAACGCAACGGCGATTGACGGGACGCGCGGCAGCCGAAATCGACGCTTCGATAGAGGGGGGTGTTGAGCAACATTTCGAATTACGAGTCTGCTTCGAATTTGAGCCCGGTCCCCCGCGTGGATGGGCTCAGTTCGGCTGACCAAAAGGCGGCGCTCTACCGCGATGAGCGTATTGCTTACTGGAATAGCTACATCCGCCGCAAATCCAGTAATTACTATCATCGCAGACTTACCGAGATATACCAGTTTGTGATTCCGCCGGGTCAACGCGTCCTGGAAATGGGATGTGGAGACGGCGATTTGCTCGCGTCGCTGAAACCATCTGAGGGGGTTGGAGTTGATTTCTCGCCGGAGATGATTGCGCGCGCGCGAAGCAAACATCCGGAACTCAACTTGCTACTACAAGACGCTCACGAGCCGGGTCTGACCGGAACTTTCGACTACATCATTCTTTCCGACCTGGTAAACGATCTGTGGGACGTCGAAAAGGTATTCGAACGAATCGCCGCGCTATGCGGACCGCAAACACGGGTGGTAATCAATACCTACAGCCGTCTTTGGGAACTTCCGCTGGCCGCGGTCCGACGGCTCAACCTCGCCAATCCGTCGATCGCGCGGAACTGGCTCACCGCTGAGGACCTCGAGAACATGCTCTACCTGAGCGGTTTCGAGATGATTCGGCACTGGCGGGATATCCTGTGTCCGCTCAGACTGCCGGTGGTGGATTCGCTGTGCAACCGGTACCTGGTGAAAATCGCGCCGTTTCGAGCTGGCGCACTGACGAACTTTCTTATCGCTCGCCGGGCGTGGCAGAGCGTTTCGCGAGATCGCGAACCAACGGTCAGCGTGGTAGTTCCCGCGCGCAACGAGTCCGGCAATATCGACAATATTTTTCGGCGGATCCCCGAGATGGGTGCGGGTACGGAACTGATCTTTGTGGAAGGTCATTCAAGCGACGACACTTACGAAACTATCGAACGGACCGCGGCAAATTATCCGGGCAAGCGGATAAAGATAATGCGTCAATCCGGACGCGGGAAAGGCGACGCGGTGCGCGCGGGCTTTGCGGCCGCCGATGGCGACGTACTGATGATCCTCGACGCCGACCTGACCGTGGCGCCGGAGGACTTGCCGCGCTTCTACTCCGTATTGCGGTCGGGCAAGGGTGAATTCGTCAACGGCGTGAGGCTGGTTTACCCGATGGAGGCGCAGGCGATGCGCTTCTTCAACCTGGTCGGAAACAAGTTTTTCGCAGTCGCATTCTCGTGGCTGCTCGGGCAAAAGATCAAGGACACGTTGTGCGGCACCAAGGTACTAAGCCGGCGGAACTACGAGTTGCTCGCCCGCAATCGAGGCTACTTCGGCGAGTTCGATCCGTTTGGCGACTTCGATTTGATCTTCGGGGCGGCCAAGCTGAATCTGAAAATCGTCGACGTGCCGATTCGTTACGCGGAACGCACCTACGGCGAGACCAACATCGCACGCTGGAGGCATGGCTGGGTCCTGCTGCGAATGATGGCGTTCGCGTGCACGCGCATCAAGTTCGTCTGAACCGTTGGAACGATTTTGGCCCCTCTCGATTCCCCTTTCCCCGAGGTTACGAGCGAGAACGCCGGTGGAATCATCGGCGCGCGACTAGGCAGCGCCAACGAGGACTTTGTCGCGCGGGCCGCGATAGCCGCAGTGTTCATCTTTCTGACGGTGTACACCTGGGGCCGGTGGGGCGATCTCCAGATCGATTGCGGGCGCGAGGTGTACGTACCGGTCGAAATCCTGAAGGGCCGGATGCTATATCGCGATATCTGGTATCCCTATGGCCCGCTCGTGCCGTATATGCAGGCGATCCTGGTATGGTGCTTCGGTCTCCACCTGAATACATTTTATTGCTTCGGTCTTTTCCTTAATCTGAGTATAGCCTACCTGGTATACAGTCTCGCGCGCCGCCTGCTCCCGCCGGTGACTTCGGTGGTCGTCTCAATTGTGTGTCTTCGCCAAGGGTTTAGTGAGTATATTTTCAACTACGTATTTCCTTATAGCTATGCTGCGGTCGTTGGACTGGTACTCGGACTAGTCTGCATATACTTTCTTTTCCAATATGTAGATACCCGCGTCAATCGCAAGCTGGTTTTCGCGAGTCTGGCTGCGGGACTCGCACTGCTCTGCAAGCAAGAGCTTGGAGCCGCGTCCCTGGTGGCGCTTGGCTTCGTGATGGTTTGGGATTTCATCGAGAACCGATCGTTTGCGGCGCTGTTTCGCCAGGCCTTGATGATCGCCCCTGGCGTGCTGCTGGCCGCGCTCGTCTATGGATGGTTTTTCTGGCGACTTACGCCGGACTTCATGCTTAGGGAAAATTTCGCGCTGAGTCCGAACTCGCCGTTCATGAAAAACGTCGGGCCGCGATGGATCGCGGAGCAAGGATTCCGATTGGTGCCAAGCGAGATGCGTGCGACGTTCGCCAGTGTCGTGTTTTCGCTCGGGGTCTGGTTTTTCGGCGCTCGGTTCTTCAGCGGAGCGATCAGCAACCGCTGGATGCTTCCGGCGAGTATTGGCTTTTTTATTCTCGTGCTGATCGGAACAGCTTCGCCTTTCGGGTGGGCGCAGATTCCCTATAATCTGTCCTTCATGGCGGCGTTTCCGACCGGGATGTACTGGATCGCACCGGTGATCCTGATTGCTGCGATTGCCGGTCTGCCGGGCGTCCCGGATCGGTCGACGCACCGCATCATCGCGTTGCTGGCGGTATTCGCGATGGCTCTGGCATCGCGCGTGATGTTCAGAATACTCCGTGAGGGGTACTCCATATACTACGACCCGCCGCTCTTCATAATTTTCATGATCGCGGTCACTGCAGTGCTCTGGTTCGGAGCCAGACGCCTGATTCGAACCGACCGGCTCCATCTTATCAATTGTTTCCTGGTGGTGGACGCGGTCTGGTTGTTGCTGGTTCCATTTCCCGAGCACTATCAACCGGTACCTCTCGAGACGCCGATCGGCACGATCTTTACGCAACCCGCAGAAGCCATCGCGGTGCCGCAAATGATTTCATTTGTTCGCGCTCAAGCGGCGGCGGGCAAGCACGTGCTGATTCTTCCCGAGTTTCCGATGCTGTATGTGATGGGCGGGACGGAAGCGCCCTCGCGATGGTACGAACTGGTCCCCGGATTGATCGACAGCGCCGGTGAGAATCAACTCATATCGGATGCCGAGTCGCAACACGTCGAGTCTGTAATAATCACGAATCGCCAGACGTTCGAGTATGGATTTCCGTACTTTGGCATTGATTGGGGTAAGGATATTTATCGCTGGATAAATAGCAACTTCGAGCAGGCGGGTGAGTTCGGCAAGTTTGAGCGGAGGAGCGACGCTCCATTTGCGGCGTTACTATACAAGCGACGACAATCGGCTTCAGCGAGACCGACAGCGTCATCGGGAATGGCTCGCTGATCAGGACTGCGTTTTCTAGCGCCGGGCTTTCGCGATCACGTTGATGCTGCGGCCGGCCGGCACCATCGCATGGATTCGACGCGACTCCATCGGTAGTTCGGATCTACCGTCGAGATGAAACATTGAATAGCCGGCGCGAGTCAGCAGTGCTAACAGATCATCGAGAGATTTGCCGTGTTCCGAATAGAGATACGGCGACAACTCCATCAGGATCGCGGGATGGCAATTCGCAAGCGTCGTCGTCGCGCCGCCAAGGACATGACACTCGAACCCGTCAACGTCCATCTTGATGAAATCAACTTTCTTCAAATTGAGGCTTTGCAGATGACTGTCGAGCTTGAGTGCTCTGGAACCCTCGGTTGACTTAAGTTGGCCGCGATGACCAGCATGCAGATTTTTTTCGGTGTTCAGAGGCCAGCTCGAATAGATCTCGGGTTCGGGAATCTGATCGTCGGAATCGGTGAGCATCATTTGCGCGACCGTGACGCGCTGAACGAGGCCGGGATTCAAAGCAAGGTTTTGCCGCAGCTTGTGCACCGCGTATGCGGTCGGTTCATACGCGATCACAACGCCCTTGTCGCCGACGAGTCTGGCCAAGTGGAGGGTATGCGGTCCGAGGTTTGCACCAATGTCGAGGACCGTGTCGCCGTGCTTGACGATTTTGCGATATGCATTCACCGTCGGGCGTTCGAACGCACCCAACAGGTAGATGGCGAGGTCGATGCCCTGCTCCAGGTCGAGCCGCCACTTGATTCCGTCACGAACCACTTCGACTTGCTTCGAATGCCGACCGGCCAGACTACGCGCGGCGCGCACGATCCGCGAAAGTGCGCGGGAAATCTTAATCTTGGTATGCGTACTGAGCATCGATTCGAAAGACGCGAAACGGCCCGCCGGACAATTCGATCGGCACGGCGCGCGATACTATCATGCCCCGTACAAGCGATCATCGGGTCAGGGACGTGCAGCGAACAAACTGGTCGGAACCAATTGAGGTTCCGCCGGCGAGGAACGAAATCATGGCTGAGAGGGCTGAAAATCGTCTGGCGGGAAAGCGGATGGCAGTCACTGGAGGTGCGCGATTCCGGGGCAGCCACGTGGTCGTGGAATTGCGGCGGGCTGGATGCGCAGCGATATTCGTGGCACGTTCGCGCGACTACGACCTGCCGCAAAAGCCACGATGACATCCGCTCAAAGCCGGCAGACGAAACGCGGCGCGGACGCGGTCACAGGTTCCCTCATCAAGGATTACTCGGAAGAAGTCCGCCGCCAGCGAGAGGTCTGGTTGAACAAGCCGGTACTTCGCCTGTTGTACAATAGTTGGTATTCGCGATGCGCCGCGCAGTTTTCGGGTCAAAGGCCGGTGGTCGAGATCGGCGCGGGCTCCGGAAACTTCAAGAGCTTCTATCCCGACGTCATCTCGACCGATGTATTCGCGACTGGTCCGTGGATCGACCTGGTAATGGATGCGCATGCTCTCGCATTGGGTCCGAGCATCGCGGGAACCATTTTCGTCTTTGACGTCTTACATCACTTGCAGCGTCCGCTCGATTTTCTTCGGCAGGCGGTGGCCGCGCTTAAGCCGGGAGGGCGGCTGGTACTATGCGAGCCGGCATTGTCTCCGTGGTCGCGATTTCTCTATGGCGTCTTTCATCATGAACCGGTGGACACCAATTGGGACCCGTTCGGCCTGGATAGACAGCCGTTGCAGAAGGACAGTCACCGCGAATTTGCGAACTCGGCTATACCAGAACTGCTGTTCTGGAAGAACCGGGCAAGGACGATGCAGTTGTTATCGCCTTGCCGGTTGGTTCATGCGGAGAAGTTTGGATTCCTGCTTTATCCACTTACGGGCGGTTTTGGCTATCGAAGTTTTCTGCCGCAGTTAGGATTCGCCACGCTTCAAAAGGTGGAGGATAGTATAATGAGTCCTTTCGCCAACTGGCTAACCGGGATGCGAATGATCGTAGTACTGGAAAAACCGCCGCCGGGTTAGCGAACCGGTACAATGGAAACGGGTAGTCTGTCCGTGGAACACTATGTCTAAGAAACTGGTAAATCGTCTGGCTGGAAAGCGGGTGACGTTAACCGGCGGTGCGGGATTTCTCGGCAGTCACGTGGCCGAGGAGTTGCGCCGGGCCGGATGCCCCGAGGTTTTCGTACCGCGCTCGCGCGACTACGATCTGCGCCGCGCCAAGGCGGTAGCACGAATGTATGCGGATGCGCGGCCGGAAGTAGTAATTCACCTGGCAGCCGTGGTCGGTGGTATCGGCGCCAATCGCGAAAATCCGGGACGATTCTTTTACGACAACTTGACGATGGGCGTGGAGCTGATGGAACAGGCGCGGCTCGGCGCAGTGGAGAAGTTCGTTGCCGTCGGCACTGTCTGCGCCTATCCCAAGTTTACTCCGGTGCCTTTCAAGGAAACTGATTTGTGGAATGGCTATCCGGAAGAGACCAATGCTCCGTACGGACTTGCCAAAAAGATGCTATTGGTCCAGGCGCAAGCGTATCGCGAACAGTATGGCTTCAACGCGATCTATCTGCTGCCGGTCAATCTCTATGGACCTCGCGATTCATTCGATCCGTCGAAGTCGCACGTAATTCCCGCGCTCATCAAGAAGTGCATGGACGCGGTCGCGACGCGCGCGCCACGAATCGAAGTCTGGGGAACCGGCGCCGCCAGCCGCGAGTTTCTGTTCGTCGAGGATTGCGCGCGCGCCATCGTTCTAGCGACCGAAAATTACGACCAGCCGGAACCGGTGAATCTCGGCGCGGGAAGAGAAATTACGATTCGTGAACTGGTCACGCTGATCGCGCGGCTGACCGGATTTAAGGGCGAGATCGGGTGGGACGCGAGCAAGCCCGACGGGCAGCCGCGGCGATGCCTTGACGTGTCGCGCGCCGAACGCGAGTTCGGCTTCCGCGCTACGACGGACTTCGAGACCGGACTCAATCGAACGATCGAATGGTACCGAGCCGACGCCCGGCCGGTAGTCATTCGATAGATCCCTTGCGATCGATCGCTCGGCGAGCGCTGCTATTCGCCGGGACGGGGCGGAATCGCGACGTAGTTACCCGGGTTCTCGGCCATCGCATCGTGGATATCAGGATGCGCGGAGAAAAAAGCGTCGAGTTCGGGATGATTCTTCGCATACGCCGCGTCGTTGATCAGCGCCGGTTTGTAGGCGAGTTCGCTCGCGACCTTCGGATGCCCGGCCGCAAAGTCATTCCAGGTCCTGAGCTTGGCGGT
>JBGPNU010000032.1:0-15673 GCA_041487675.1 Binatus sp. (SeqCode) | reverse complement strand
CGGTATGCTGCTGACCTTCGCTCGCGAGTATGCGCCGATGATCGCGCGGCGTGAGGAATACGACGCCGGCGCGTTCGAGCGGTTGATTGGACTTTCCGATCGCGCCGGGACATCGCTCGGCGGCTACCTGATGGAGATCGCGAGCGGGACGAATTTCGATCTGCTCGCGTATCGGATTGCACTCCGCACGATCCTCGGCTACACGTCGCCCGGCTACATTTTCCATCCGCTGCAAATCGACGACGGCCGTATCGCGATAATCGCGATCGGATCGGGATTCGAAGGCAGCGGAGATCCCGGGATTGTGTCGCGGCGGCGGGAATTCGGAACGGACCGGCTGCTGTCGCTCGAGGAGGCTATCCGGCTCGAAATTCCCGATTTCGACCGCGCCGGACAAATAGGCTACTACGCGGAATGTCTCCTCGGCGGACTGCATGGAGTGGCGGTCGGCGATCTCGCGAATCGATTCGACCCGGCCGCGGATTGGGCGCGCGAACTCGCGGATCACTTCGGACGGGTGGCGACCGGCGAGCGCGCAAGGTTTATCGAGGCGACCTCTCTCGATCATGCGCGCTATGAGGGCAGGTTTCCGGCCCGGCATGAAAGTCTCGCAGCGCTTCTCAAGCTCGCGAGCGTCGGATAGTGATGACTCTCATGGCCTCGAATTTTTCAATTCACGTCGCAAAGGAGAACCTGAAATTCTCCGCCGCGCATTTCATCGCGTATCCAGGTTTCCGGGAACCGTTGCATGGCCACAACTACCAGGTTGGTGTTTACCTCGAAGGCAGGCTCGCGAGCACCGGCTACGTGATCGATTTCGGGCTGATCAAAAAACTGACCAAGGAGATCGTCGATCGGCTTGACGAGCGGACGATCATCCCGGCCAACAGCGATTGCCTTAAGATCGAAGGGCCCAAAGACGGAAAGGTGCGAATCCGCTACGAGGGCGACGAGTTCGTGCTCCCCGCGGCCGACGTATGCCTGGTTCCGGTGGTGCACAGCTCGGCGGAGGAACTCGCGCGTTACATCTGGGACGAGTTGGCGGCGGCGCTGGTCGCGCGCGGTGCGCTCAAGGATGTAACGACGATGGAAATTTCAGTCGCCGAGGGGCCCGGCCAGTCGGCGCACTATCGAAGTCCGACCTCGTCGTAAGCTGACTTCATCCGCTGCAAATGGCGATGGCGACCCGGTCAGCGCCGATTCGAGTTCTTTTCGTAACGATAAAACTCGATTTGCCTTCAGCTTTCCCGCTCACTGGCGGTTCACAGCCTGTCAACCGCGGGCGTATCGTGAGACGATCTACCTACAATGCGGCGGCTTTTCATCGCCGGTTGCGGAGCGAGATCAGGGGGTGTCTTTCCAGCCGAAATGCGCGGAGTCCGAGGCTCCTTATGCGGTCGAGCGGGTCCTGGTCGGGGACCATCCCGCGATCGTAAAAGTGCGCGCGCTGATCGAGCGCGTCGCCCCAACCGAAGTGACGGTGCTGATCACCGGCGAGAGCGGGACCGGCAAGGAAGTGGTCGCGCAGGCGATTCATGCACTCTCGCCGCGGAGCCTGCTGCCGTTCGTGGCGGTGAACTGCGCCGCGATTCCTCACGACCTGCTGGAATCCGAAATGTTTGGACATGAGCGGGGCGCATTCACCGGCGCCGCGGGATCGCGCCATGGGCTGCTGACCACGGCCGATCGAGGCACGTTATTTCTCGACGAAATCGGCGAGTTGCCCAACGGGTTGCAGGCCAAGCTGCTGCGGGTGCTGGAAGACGGCGAGGTCCGGCGGGTCGGTTCGGATCGGGCGACGCGGGTAAACGTGCGCGTGATTGCCGCGAGCAACGTCGATCTGGCCAAGGCGGTCGAGAAAGGCGTGTTTCGCGAGGATCTTTTCTATCGCCTGCAAGTCGTGCCGATCGTGATTCCTCCGATCCGCGAGCGGCGCTCGGATATTCCGCTGCTCACGGAATATTTCCTGGACCGGGTTCGCGGTCGCACCCCGGGCCGGGATCTCGCAATCAGCCGCGAGGCGATGGTCGCGCTATGGTCTTACGATTGGCCGGGCAACGTGCGCGAGCTCGAGCATATGGTCGAGCGCCTGGCGATCCTGTGCGAGGGTTCGACTATCGACACTCCGATTCTGCCCGAGAACCTGGTCGTTGGGGCTCGCCCGGCGACGGCCCCGATTCCGGTCCGGCTTGGCGAAGCGGGAGTGAACCTGAACAACTTGGTACGGGAATTGGAAGGTAGATTGATAAACGATGCTCTAAAGCAAAGTGGAGGAAACAAACAGGCGGCGGCACGATTGCTCGGACTCAAGCGGACGACATTTTCCGCCAAGCTGCGGCGCTGCGGTGTGATAGCTACGGCATCTTCGGACGAAGGCGAAGAAGACTAGTCGGGCAAGGATTCGTATGGACGAAGCAATCAGGGCGCCCCAGATAATGGTCGTTGACGACGATCAGGACACCGTCGCAATCCTGGCGCGGCATCTGCAACGCGAAGGCTTTGTCCCGATAGAGGCCAACTCAGGAGCGCAATGTCTCAAACTGGTTCACGAGAATGAAGTTGACGTGATCCTGCTCGACCTGATGATGCCGGACATGGACGGTTTCCAGGTCGTGAAAGAACTCAGAAACGATCCGGTAACAGCGGAGATCCCGATAATCATGATTACGGCGCGCGACGACCTCGATGCGCGCGCGGAGGGTATGCGCCTCGGGGTCAGCGACTTCCTGGCCAAGCCGGTATTCCGCCGTCAGCTCGCGAGCCGGGTTCGCGCACAGCTGGAGGTGGTGGAGACCGCGCGCAATGCGACGGCGGCGATGAATCGGCTCGACGCGGCGAAGAAGCGGTCGCAGCAATAGAGGCTCGCCGCCGAGCCGGATAGTCGGCGCCGGGGGCCGATGCAGTGCGCGCGCTGCACGGGGCCGCATTGCGATCTCCTCACGCGTTCGATTACAAGTAAAGCTTAACGATCGTCGCCAAGATCATTGGAATCGATCGTTGGAATCGAAGGGCGAAGGAGAAATTCGCGATGAACGGTGAAGCCCGTACCCCGCAATCCCACATAATCGCGGCGCTGTCCTACCTGCTGGGCTTTGTCACCGGCCTGATTTTTCTTTACGTCGAACCGTACAATCAGGACGAGTTCGTCCGCTTCCATGCGCGCCAGTCGATTGGATTTTCGGTCGCGTGGTTTGCCATCAGCGTGATCCTGGGCGTATTCATCGCGGTGCTGCCGCAATTTTTGAGCGTCATTCTGAGTTTTCTGCTCGACATTATCGACATCGCGCTCGCGGTCTATTGGATTTTCCTGATGTACAAGGCGTACATCGGCGAGCGCTACCGGATTCCTGAGCTGGCGGATATCGTCGATAGCATCGCGGGCAGTCCCGCGGTTTAGGCATCGCGCTAATCGCGCGGCGGCAGGGGCTGGCCCCTGCCGAAACCCAGTTTGGGTTTCGCTAATCTTCTCTCTTCAGTAGCCGACGGGCGCGGCGCCGGGCTGCGGCGCGAGGTTCGCGTAGCGTGCGGGAGGAGTCCATGGCGTGCCGAGCGCGTCGAACTCACGCATCAACCCGTCGATGTCTTTGACGTTGGCGGTTTTCAAGATCAAATCACGGACCATCACGGGGCGTTCGTTCAGCCGCTGACGAAGCATCATGCGAATTCCGCGCTCCGCCAGATCGTTCACGACCTTGCGGCCGGCTATGGGCTTGCCGTCCAGGGTGAGCAGCGTGCGTGCCTGAACTTCAGAGAGCGCGGTGCGCAGGTACTCGACGTGCGGAGACTCGTCGGAGCGGATGAAGCGGACCAGGTCGGCAGCTTCCTCGGGCGCGTCGGAAACTTCGGGATCGGACAGGATTTCCTCGGCCCACGCGAACGTCGATGCCGCGAAGACTTCGATCGCGAGCACGTTCACCATGAAACGAATGAGTCGCTCGACCGGCTCGCCAAGCTCGGGAAAAAGGGCGGCCGGTTGGCCTGCGCCGCGCCGCGCGATGAGACTGGTGTAAATTTCAGACGAGATACTGGGATTGGACAGCGCCGCGTCGCGGGCCGCGTCCCACATCTGGCGATGACCGCCCTCCTCCGACCATCCCGCTTCGTCGCGCGCGTGCGCTTCGAACAGGCCGCCGGTCAGATGAGCCAGCGCGGTGCCGGAGGTGTCCTCGCGGATGAAGGTGGAGAGAGGCGGCACGGGCAGCTCGCGAATCATCGCGCCGAAGCCCTCGACGATGGCGATTTCGGAAAGCCATCGCACCATCGGTTCGCGCACGCCCGAACGGAGCAGGAATTTTACCTGCGTGGCGTTAGGCACCTGCGGCGAGATCGTGTCGGCGGGAATCTCGAACAGCGCGGTTCCAGAGGTCGCGACGTGCTGCGCTTGCCATGCCTCGATCGCCGGGACGCGGAACGCGGTTCGCGGCGAGAGGTAGTGACCGTCGGCGTCGAAGCCGCCGTGGCATTTCACGCCCTTGACGACCAGCGGTTCGCGGGTCGGGACGTTGGCGAGAATTTCCACGGTGCTGAAAGTCAGTTGCGATTCATGCGGCATCGGTCACCTGGATCTATCGGTTGATGGCTCTGCGCAAGGGGCTTGGAGGAAGCGTCCTTGTTTGCCTAACATATGTTAGGGTCTTCCGACGAGTCAACGCCGCCCGAGGTGAGGAGAAAGATGCGGACTTCAGGCTTCACGGCGATTTCTAAGGCCTGAATAGATCGGGTAGCGCCACCGAAAGCACTGGAACTATCCTCTAAGCGAATGTTTGCTGAGAAAACTTCGCTTGGAAAACTTGGATGGGGCAGCCGGAATGGAGCAAGGGAGCAGTTTCGAAAATAAGCCGGGCTATTCCAAACCGCTCGATGAGAAAAGGTTCAGATCCGTCATCAGACGGGCCTTCGCAATACCGTTCCTTCTTATCGCGGTGTTTGCGACGGTAATACTCTGGCAACTCGATTCCCGTATCAACGATGCCGGCTGGGTCGATCATACCGACCAGGCGATCGCGCTCGAACAAGAAGTCTCTTTTCATTTGGCGGACTCGTCGGGCAATCTTCGCGGTTATCTGCTTATCGGAGACGAGACCTTGCTGGCCCGATACCAGAATGCATACAGCTCGGCGCTCGAGGACCTGCGCACGCTGAGTGGTTTGGTCCGTGACAATCCGTATCAGGTAGCGCTGCTTGAAGCCGTGATTGATATCGGCGCGCAATGGAGAGAATACGCGGACAAGGAAATTGCGCTCAAAAGCACCGAGGGCGACTATCGAACCGTAATACGCTCGGGTGCGACGATTAACCGCATGGCGGAAATCCGCGGCAAACTTTCCAAATTTGAATCAGTCGAACGTGACTTACGAACCGAGCGCAGCGCGGTTTCGGGACGCGGCAATCTTTATTCGATAATTCTCCTGAGCGCCGCTTCCCTGATGATCGGCAGTCTGCTTGCGCTCCTTGCGCGCCGCGACGTCGAGACTGTAGCCGCGATGTTTGGCGCGGCGTTGCAAAATGAGGCGGGCGCGCGCGCACAAGCCGAAGCAGCGAGCCACTCTAAAGATGAGTTTCTCGGGACGGTGTCGCACGAATTGCGCAACCCGCTCAATTCAGTGCTGATGTGGGCGCGCGCGCTGCAGGTTGGAGATTCAAATCCGCAACGGATCAAGCGCGGTTTGGAGGCTATTGAGCGCGGGGCCAGATCGCAGGCGGAGATGATCGAAGATTTGATCGACACCGCGAGAATCGAATCGGGGAAATTGCGGCTGGACGTTCGGCCGCTCGACGTCGCGCCGCTAATAGAAGCGGCGATCGAGACTGTGCTGCCGGCCGCGGAGAGCAAACAGATAAGAATTCAGGCGGTGCTGGATCCAAATACCGGCCGGGTGGCCGGTGACGCGCAAAGATTGCAGCAGGTGTTCTGGAATCTTCTCTCGAACGCGGTGAAGTTCACGCCCAAAGAGGGCCGAATCCAGATACAACTGAAGCGCATCAATTCCCATCTTGAAATCTCGATTAGCGATACCGGCCGGGGAATGGAGCCCGCAGAGCTCCCGAGAATCTTCGAGCGCTTCTGGCAGGCCGACACCGCCACCCGGCGCGAATATCGGGGACTCGGACTGGGGCTTGCGATCACGCGCACTATTGTCGAACTGCACGGCGGGAGTATCAGCGCGTCCAGCGCCGGAGTGGACAAGGGAGCGGTATTCAGGGTTCTACTGCCAATCATGATCGCCGCGGAATTGTCCACCTCGCTCCGCCGGCATCCCACCGCCAACGACGGTATCAATATGCTCCCGTCGGCCAGGCTCGATGGCGTATCGGTGCTGGCCGTGGACGATGAACGCGATGCGGGACTGGCGATTCAGGCTCTGCTCACCGGAATCGGCGCGGAGGTGCGGGTCGCGAATTCCGCCGATGAAGCGCTGCTGATATTGAACCAGTGGACTCCCGACGTGATCGTTTCCGATATCGGGATGCCTGGCAAGGATGGCCTCGAGCTGATGCGACAGATACGGAAGATCGATTCCGGCCGGGGCCGCGAGATCCCGGCGTTGGCGCTCACCGCATACGGCAGAGTGGACGATAAGATCAAAATAATCGAGGCGGGATTCCAGGCGCACGTTATCAAGCCGGTCGATGCGAACGAGCTTGCCGCGGTGATCTCAGGCCTCGCCGTCCGCCGCAGCTCGAGGACCTGAACTCGAGAAAGATGCGGACTTCAAGATCCCGAAACCTCCCGCAGGTTTCGGACTTCCCGTCCGGAAGAAAAATAAGGATGTGCAGAGCAACCTAACCCCTAACCCCTTCCCATGTGGGAAGGGGAACAATCGAGTTTTAGCCGGAGCGAAGTAGAAGGGCCTAGTTCGAACTTCTATGGGCGCGGAGCGCGCGTCTTACAGACGGGAAGCGCGAAACCTGCGTGAGGTTTCGGATGTCTGCTTCGGCACTGACCGCATCGTGGGTTGCGGTCTTTTGCATCCGAACCGTGCGCTTTGTAGCTTAAACTCCTAACCGGCTATGGCTGCGACGCTGAAACCTGCTGCTCTGCAATCGCACGAGGTCCACGAGTTTACCTCGACGCGTAAGTGGATAATCGCGTTCTCGGTGATGCTCGGCACCGTGCTCGAGGTCCTCGACAGCTCGATAGTCAACGTCTCGCTACCGCATATGCAGGGCAGTTTCTCGGCCAGCGTGGACGAGATCGCATGGGTGGTGACGTCGTACCTGGTCGCGGCGGGAATCATGATCCCGATGACCGGCTGGATCGCGGAGCGTTACGGGCGCAAGCGCTACTTCGTCGCGTCGATCGCGATGTTTATCGCTTCGTCGGCGCTGTGCGGGGTCGCGCATTCGCTCAACCAGATCGTTCTCTTCCGCCTGATGCAGGGCGCCGCGGGCGCGGCGATGATGCCGCTGTCGCAGGCGATTCTGATGGAGACCTTTCCGCCCCGCGAGCAGGCGATGGCGATGGCGGTGTGGGGAATCGGGATGATGGTCGCGCCGATCATGGGGCCGACCATCGGCGGCTATATCACCGACGCGTGGAGCTGGCGCTGGAACTTTTACATCAACGTGCCAATCGGCACGCTCGCGGCGTTCATGGTGTACCGATTCGTGGACGATCCGCCCTACATGAGAAACCTCCGGCGCAGCCGCGTCGATCTTCTTGGAATCCTGTGCCTGTTCATCGCGCTCGGGCTCGGCGAAATCGTGCTCGATCGCGGCGAGCGCGCCGACTGGTTCCACAGCTCGTGGGTGGTTTACTGCACGGCCGCCGCGATTATCTCGCTGCTGGTGCTGATTTTCCACGAGCTCAACACCGAAGATCCGGTCGTCGATTTGAGCATCCTGGAGAACATGAACTTCACGCTGCCGGTCACGCTGGTGATTTTTCTCACCTTCACCCTATACGGGACGGCGATTCTGAATCCGGTCTTTCTGCAGGAGGTGCTCGGCTACACGGCCTCGAAGGCGGGACTCGTGATGGCGCCGCGCGGATTCGGCACCATGTTCTCGATGATCCTGCTGGGCAGTATCGCGCGCCGCGGCGGCGACATCCGGCCGCTGGTCGGGATCGGTTTTCTCCTGGTTGGATTCGCGATGTGGGAGATGGCGGGGCTGAATCTTGCGTCAGACGTGAAGCGAATCGTGTGGCCGACGGTGGTTCAAGGTATCGGCACCGGCCTGGTCTTCCCGGGGCTTTCGGCGGCGGCGCTAAGCTCTTTGGAGAAGTTCAAGATGGGGCGCGCGGCCAGCCTCTTCTCAGTCACACGAAACCTGGGCGCCGCTATCGGCACTTCGTATCTGACGACGCTGCTGATTCATCGTCAGCAGGTGAATCAGAGCTACCTGGTCGAGCACATAACGGTCTTCACGCTGCCGCGTATGCAGATGCCGGGGGCGCGCGCGATGAGCCTCGCGCAGCAATTCGCGATGGGCGACAAGCACGGCATGATGATGATCTACGGGATGGTGCAGCGGCAGGCGATGATGCTGTCGTTCAACGACATCTACCGAATCCTGTGCGTGATGATGTTTATCCTGGTGCCGACGTTCCTGTTCCTGAAGCGCGACACGCGCAACCTACCGGCGGAGGCCGCACACTAGCCCCCGATCGGTCGGAAGCTCGCGTGAAAAAGGGCACGGGGGCACCCGGTTGTCAAGTTTCGATCGAATCTTAATCGATCGTTCAATTGTTGCCCGACCCCGGTACGCGCGCTAATTAAGATCCCAACACTTGCAGATTGAGTCGTAGGCCCGTAAACGTCGCGCGGATCGCAAAGAGCCAAGCCGGGGGGCATTTGACCTCGAAGGCGACGCGCGCATATCCATCGAGCCGCTGCTTGGATTGAGTTGTGGTGTGGGCAGGCGGGCGGGCGTCACGGATGCTGAGCAGGCTGGTGGGCTGATGAAAAGAGCCGGTGCGCATGGCGCGGGTTTGTATTGGCGCTTTTCGATCTCGTCGCCCCGAAGTTGATGCCGGTGGGCGCCGGAGTCGGCGTTATTTCTCGAAGCGCTTCGCGGCGCCGGCGATTAGACGCGTTTCCGGACTTTCCGGCATCGATTTTTTCCCCATCGACTTTTCCCCAATTGCTCGCGGTTCCAATTCCAAATTTCAAATTTCTGTCGAACGGCCCCTTACGATTTCGGGCGGTAATGCTTCGCGTCAATATCAATGCGTGTGCTCGGGCACGCCTCGGCGCGCGCCATTCCGGCCGAAACTCGAAGCCCTGGGAGGTTGAGCCTGTGCGAAATGGTCCCCTGGTTCATAGACGCGCCCACGCGTCGCGATTTGCCGGCGGCGCGCCGTCGCCTCTCGAGCGTCTGCAGACCCTGACCGCATTCGGCACTCCGCGGGCATTTTCGCGCCGCGCGCGCAGCTTGCCGGTCGAGAGTGCGGACTCCGAGACACAGCGCCTGCAACTCGGCAGCCGCCTGCCGATCAACCTGCGTCATTTCCTGGCCGAGCAACTGGGAGCCTCGATGCGCATCGAAGACGACTCGATCGTCGCGCTGGTGCCGCGCTCGAGCGAGACTCTGATGCGCGAGCTGGCCCGCGCGATTCGCCGATTTTCGTCCGAGCGCGCGCGCGAAGCGTGGTGCGAATGCGCGATGCGCATGGAGCGTCTCGAGCGCGAGTTCTTTGCCGCGCCGAGCGACGATCGCGGCCCGGTGGTGCTGTGCCTTCGATGCTCCTGCGTGGGCGCCGGTCCGCTCGATCAGCATTGCGGCGCTCGATGCCTCCCCGTCCACCTGGGCGCCGAAGTGCGCGCGCAACAGCTCGAGGGAAAATGCGTCGATGGCGCGCTGACGCCCGACGCGCTGCATCGCGCGGTCGAAAATTTCAGGGCGCGCCGCACCGGCGACAGCTTGCCGCATTACGATCTCGATTGTTACGTCGCGGGCGGACAGGTGATTTTCACCTGGCGGCCGTTGCCGGCGTAAGCGGCGTCGCGGGCGGGAAGGGAAATTGTCATCGGGTGACCAGCACAAAGCGGATTCACTAAAAAGAACGGGCGCCGGATTTCTCCGGCGCCCGAATTGACGATCAAAATTTCGTAAAATTTCGCTTGTTACATCGCGGACGCGCGACGACGGCGCTGTTCCTTGCGGCGGCGGCGCTGGGCCTCGGAACGCTTTCGTTTGCGCCGCACGCTGGGCTTCTCGTAAAAAGCCCGCTTCTTCATCTCCTTGAATACACCCTCCTTGGCCAGCTTGCGCTTGAGTACTCGCATCGCCTGATCAAGAGAGCCTTCGACCCGTATTTCCATAGTCCTCCGTCCGTCCCGGTGATTTTCCCGGTGCTTAGCCCATCGAGTTTAGGTCCGCCTATGGTTAGAGTCAAACGGCTTGGATTTGGGGGGCGCTGACGTAATTCGGGGTTTGAGTGTCTGAGTTTGAAAACGCGAGTGGCTTATTTTTGAATTGCCTGCCGATCGCTCTTGACGCTGCGACCGACTCCGGACAAGCCTAGCCGATGGAGTTCGGGCGCCCTATCGGTTGGTGGCTGATATCGATCGGCGTGACGCCGTCGCGATGGCCATTCACCAATTGCGGTACCATCATTTTGGAGGTTAAGCGCCGTCGTTCGGGCGGTCTCCAGTCCACGCTGGTCACTTGGGTGGAGGAGCAAGGACATCGCTACCTGGTGACGATGGCGGGCAAGGAACCGCAGTGGGTAAAGAATATGCGGGCCGCCGGTGGCCGTGTAACGTTTCGACGCGGTCGCGTGAGGACGCCGATCCTTCTCCACGAACTGCCCGTAGAGCAGAGGGCGCCGATCCTTCGAGCCTGGTACAAGTTTACATCTGTCTCGGCTAACCCGCGTTGGCATTTCAGGCTGAACCGTGAGGCGCCGATTGAGGATTTCCAACGCATCGCCGCAGACCACCCGGTGTTCCTCGTCGTCCCCCAAACTTGAAGCCCAACCGAGTTGCTGCCTCCGCTCTGCTATTCTGCACGATCAGCGAATCTTGACGCGCGAGCAAATGAAAGGAGCATCGAGATGGATTTGGAGCTGCAAGGAAAAGTCGCGCTGGTCACCGGCGCCAGCCGTGGCCTTGGCCGCGCGATGGCGCATGCGCTCGCGGACGAAGGAATGTACCTGAGCGTATGCGCTCGCACCCAGCAGACGCTGACCGAGGCGGTCGCGGCGCTCACCCAGACCGGATCGATCCCGCGACCTGCGATGGGAATGGTCGGTGACGTGACCAAGCCCGAGGACGCGCAGAAATGGGTCGATGAATCGGTCAAGCGATTCGGCGGAATCGACGTGCTGGTCAACAATGCGGGCGCGGCGCGGCCGGGAGCGCTCGCCGAGCTGCTCGAATCGGCGTGGCAAGCACAATTCGATCTGAACCTGTTCGCGCCGGTCAGGCTCGCGCGCCTCTGCGCGCCGCAGATGGAAAAACGCGGCGGCGGTTCGATCATCAACATCGGATCGATCTACGGACGCGAGTCGGGCGGGCCGCTGACCTACAATGCGTCCAAGGCGGCGCTGCATTCGTTCACCAAGATGCTGGCGCGCGAACTCGCGCCCAAGAATATCCGCGTCAATACGATCGCGCCGGGCTCGATACTTACGGCCGGCGGCAATTGGGAGCGCCGTTTTCGCGACGATCCAGGGTTCGAGAAGGACTTCATCAGCCGCGAGATGCCGGCCGGTCGGCTTGGCGCTCCCGAAGAGGTCGCGTATGCGGTCGTGATGCTCGCGTCGCCGCGCGCGAGCTGGATCACTGGCGCCAATATCCCGGTTGACGGCGCGCAGGGTCGTTCGATTCTTTGATCGCCGTGATGGGTCGGCGTCGTTTTCGTTTGCTCGTAGCAGCGGTATCGCTTGTGCTCGCGGGATGCAGCGCGCCGCTCCCGAGCACCGACCTTCCGCCCGCGCGGTTCGTCTCGGCGGCGCCGGAGTTTCCCGGGCTTCGCGACTACCGAGGAATCGTGGATTTGCGGATCAAGCCGTCGAGACTCGATCAATCGGCGGTTGCGGATCTAGCCAAGACCGCGCAAATCGACTTCATCGTGCTTGGCGATTCCGTCAAACCCGGCGACTCCGATTTCGGAATCGGCGGATTCACTAGTGACATTCTCTTCATTCCGGGCGGAGCCTTTGCGGTCAACGGCGGCGAGATTGTCGCGGTGAATCTGCACGCGGCGGTAGCGCCGAACCTTACTCCGGCCGATTTGATCGCCGCCATTCACGACCAGGGCGGACTTGCGATTGCGGCCGACCCAGCGAAGTTCTCGTCCTCGGCAGACTACGCGCTGGCCGATGCGATCGAAGTTTACAGCCAGCGCTCGACCTGGTCCGCGGAGAGCGCGACGACACTTTACTTGCGCGCGATCTTTTTCGGCATCGATCGGTTTCTGTCCGGCCTCGACGTGCGTCCCGATGCGAACTTCGCGCTCTACGACCAGATGACGGCGGGCGCGCGGGTCACGATGCTCGCCGGATTCGGGGAGCCTGACGATCTCGCTGTGTTTGGCTCGAAAGTTGGAACTCTGCGCCAACTGTTCCTCTTCTATACGACGCATTTGATCGCGCGCGAGCGCGACACCGCGCCGCTGCTCGAAGCGCTCCGGCTCGGTCACTCTTACGTGAGTTTCGATTATCTCGGCTACGTAGGCGCGTTCGCATTCTTCGCGCAAAACGGCGAAACCAAAACCATGATGGGCGACGAAGTGCAAAGCGCGTCCGGACTCGCGCTCAAGGCTGAGCTGCCGTCGGAGGCGGACCGAATCGTGATGTTTCAGGGCGGCGTAGAAGTCGCGTCGGCCGAAAATGCGATCAAGCTGGAGTTCGCGCCGAAGTCGCCGGGCGCATATCGAATCGAGGCCTATCGCAACGGCCGGATGTGGATCCTCTCGAATCCGGTGTACGTGCGATGAGCCGGGGTTGAGAGTCATCGTGACCAATATCGCGACAAGACCGCGTCTGGTCAAAATGTTGCCGTTCATGCTCCTGTTCGTCAGCGGGCTTATCTTTCTCGATCCGATTCCAGTTGGGGCGCAGATCTGGGGCAGCAAGGCGAGCGAGATCGAGAAACTCGCGCCTCTGCTCGATCTCAAGCCCGGCTCGACGGTCGCCGAAATAGGCGCTGGCAACGGCTCAGTGGCTATTGCAGCAGCTGAAAAGGACGGTCCGGGCAGACATGTCTATGCGACCGAGATCGATCCGGTGCTGCTCCAAAAGATTCGCGACAAAGTGAGCGTCGCGGGTCTAGGCAACGTTACGGTTGTCCAGTCGAGCAGCGACGATACCGGGCTTCCGGCCGGCTGTTGCGACGCCGTCTACATGATCGGCGTTTACCATCATTTCACCGAACCGCTTAAAACCGACGCGAGCATCTATCGCGCGCTTCGTCCGGGGGGAAAGCTGGTGATCGTCGATTTCCACCCCTCCCTTCTGCTCAAGCCGTGGGCGCCCGAGGGCGTGCCTGCCAATCGTGGCGGCCACGGAATTCCGCCCGAGATCCTCGAGGACGAGTTGACGCGCTCCGGCTTCAAGGTCGCGCAAATCTATGACCGATGGGGCAGCTCATGGTTCCTGCACAACTACTGCGTCGTTTTCACCAAGCCCAGCGCAGTTGATCGCGATGCGATCACGTCACCCGCGCCGTGATGCAGATTCAAGAGCGGTCGAATTCTCGTGTTGGCGGTCTGCCGCGACAACGGAGCGGCTCAGGAAACTGGATGCAGGGGTCAGCCCCCTGTCGGCTTCGATCGGAACGATTTCCAAAGTCAGTTGATCGGTGCCGCGAATTCCGAGACCGGCGTGCGAATCCCGACCTGGCTCATGGTGAGATGACGCTGCAAGTCGTCGATACCGGCGATCGGAGAGTCGCCGAGCCGAATCACCAGGTCGCCTTACTTGATTCCGCTCTGCGCGGCCGGACTGTCCGCCTCGACCGACGCGATACGCACCGCGGTCTCCGCGGGCAGCCGGTGGAAGCGCACGAACCGGCGCGGCAGCTCGACATTGTGGCCGGCGATCCCGATATACGCGCGGTGAGGGTCAAGAATTCGCAGCAGCCTAACTAACCTCTCCCGCAAAGCTAGGAGCGGAACCGCGACTGAACTGTCCGCGAATGCTCACGCTATCGAGCACATCAGCGAGTGGCCGGTGGCGGAATCGACCCGCACGTTGACCGTGTCGCCGGGATCGATTCCCAGGGCGCCGGCAAAGATCGCGGTCTTGTATTGCGGAGTCTTGCCCGCGAGCATCCCGCCGCCACGCCGCGCGGGACCTTCGACCAGCACCGGAAACTCGGACCCGATCATCGCGCGATTGCGCGCCGCCGACATTTCTTCCTGCATCGCGATAAGCTCGGTCAGCCTGCGCCCCTTCTCGTTTTCGCTGACCGAATCGCCGAGCTTAAAAGCGCGGGTATGCTCACGCACCGAGTATTTGAACATGAACGCCGAGTCGTAGCCGACGGTGCGCATCAACGCCGTGGTCGCGTCGAAATCGGAGTCCGTCTCGCCATGGAAGCCAACGATGATATCCGTCGATAGCGCGAGCGCGGGAATTGCCGCGCGCACTCGCGCGACCAGGTCCAGATACTGCGCGATCGTGTAGCCGCGTTCCATCGCGGCTAGAATCCGGTCCGATCCCGACTGCAGCGGCAGATGCAGATACGGCTGGACTTTCGCCTCGGTCGCCATCGCTTCGATCACCGAATCGCTCATGTCGCTCGGATGCGGCGAGGTAAACCGAATCCGCTCGATCCCGTCGATCGTCGCGATCATCCTGAGCAACGCGCCGAAGTCGGCGTCCTCGAAGCGATACGCGTTGACGGTTTGCCCCAGCAGCACCACCTCTTTGACGCCCCGCGCGGCCAGCTCGCGAATCTCGCGCATCAGATCGGATGGAGGAATCGAGCGCTCGCGTCCGCGCACGTAAGGCACCACGCAGAAGGCGCAGAACTTGTCGCAACCGCGCATCGCGGTCACGTACGCGCGCACGCCGACCGCGAAGTCGGGTGTGATATCGGCGTAGGTCTCGGCGCGATCGAGCCTCACGTCGATTGAAGGATCGAAGCCGGCTCGCCCCAGCATCTCGGGCAGCCGCCGATAACTGTCCGGCCCTGCGACGACGTCCAGGTACGCGGCCTTTTTGGTCAAGGCGGCGCGACTATGCTGCGCCATGCATCCGAGGATGCCGAGCTTCACTTCCGGCCGCGAGTGCTTCACTCGCGCGAGCTCTCCGAGCCTATGGAGCACGCGCTCTTCGGCATGCTCGCGAATCGCGCAAGTGTTGAGCAGGATTACGTCGGCGGTTTCCGGATCGGCCGCGGTGACATAACCCGCGCGGCGCAAGACCGCGGAAATCGTCTCGGAGTCGGCGACGTTCATCTGGCATCCGTAGGTTTCCAGATAAACCCGCGGAGGCCCGCTCTCAGCGGTTCTCGGTTCCATGATCGAGCGGAAATCTTACGGCTTGTCGCGCATCCCGTCGAGGTCGCGCAGCGCACGCTCGAGGATATCCCGCACCCGTGCGATTCGCTCCTGCGACGCCGTCTCGCCCGCCACGGCCCGGAATGCGGCCTTGACCAGGCGCTCGGCCGGTCCGCGAATCTCGGCCGCGTCGGGATCGAACGCATTGCGCCATCCGGCCCATCGCCGCGCGCGCCACCAGATACGCCGGACCGTCTCGTCCTCGCGCTTAATCTCGGCG
>JBGPNU010000031.1:0-15786 GCA_041487675.1 Binatus sp. (SeqCode) | reverse complement strand
GCGGCGACTTCGAAGTGTTTTCTATCGCGGGTTTCAGCGCCCGGATGGAAAAGATCTATGAACTCATAAGGCCGCGGCTGATCCGCCTCGGGGTTGAACTGGCGCCTGAACTCTCGCGCAAGTTGCACCTGGAGTTTTTTCCCCATGTCGCGGGGCATATGCGCCGCACGGTAAGTCGCCTCACGATAAATTTTCCCGCTGAAACCTGGACCGCGTGGGGACCCTCGCCACTTGGATACAAGCGCTACGGGTACCTCGCGCTGTGCGTCTCGGGCGCGGGAATCCATGCACGCGCGGTGGTGAAAGCCGAGGCCGACCGGCGGACCGAGATGGGCCGGATGCTCAAGTCAAAATCGAGCGCACTCGAAAAATCATTTCGCGGCACCCGGATTCAGCGCTACGAAAAGTGGGACTTCATCAACTTGCCGAAACCGGTTCCCGCCGACGCCGAATTGTTCACCGCGCTCGGCGCGGCGCTCGAAAAGAAAACCGGCACAATCGATGTCGGCTTCGGTTGGCCGTGGCGCGAGGCAATCCGGCTCGACCGCAACGAAGTGCTCGACGCATTCGGCGAGTTGGAACCGCTCTACCGCTTGCTCCGGGCTGTCTAAATCGCATAGCGCCTCTATGAAGCGCGCGCGCCAAACACTATTGTAGTTCGATTGCAGAGGAGCGGACTCGGCCTCAGAGCCGGGAAAGCGGCCTCCAAGAAGGGATTCATGGCGAATAAAGAAAACTGCAAAGCCAAAGATTGCAGCCGCGAGGTGATCGGCAAGGGATACTGCCGGATGCACTTTCGGCTCTGGAAAGCGGGCGAGATGCCCAAACCGCGCTACAAGACCTGCACTTTCGAGAAGTGCCATAAGATACGCTCCGGCACCAGCAGTCTGTGCGAAGAACATTTCAAGGCCAAGCACGGCAAGCCGGTCGCTGCCGCTGCCGCCGCACCCGAAGCCGCTTCTGCCGAAGCTCCTGCTACCTGATCCTGACCTGATCCTGGCGACCAGGCGCCGGCACTGTCCGCTCACGCTTGCGGGCAAAGTGAATTGCGATGGCTAATCTAATTGTGGCGGGCGCGGCGGGCCGGATGGGCCGCCTTTTGATTGCGCTGTCCTCGCGCGATCCGGCGCACAAAATTGTCGGCGCGATCGAAGCGCGCGGTAACGGCGCGATTGGATCCGACGCCGGTGAACTCGCCGGCGTAGGCCCGCTCGGGGTGAAAATCTCCGACGACTACGCCGCGATTGCGCGGCCCGACACCGTCACGATGGATTTCACGACCGCGGCGGCCTCGATGGAGCATCTCGAAATCGCATCCAAAGCGGGTGCGGCGATCGTTATCGGATCGACCGGCTTCACCCCCGAGATGGAAACTCGCGCGCGCGAACTCGCGGGCAAGACCCGCACCGTAATCGCGCCCAACATGAGCATCGGCGTGAACGTGCTCGCGAAGATCGTCGCGGAAGTAGCCGCGATTCTGCCCGACTTCGACGCCGAAGTGATCGAGATTCATCATCGCACCAAGATCGACGCGCCCAGCGGCACCGCGATTTCGCTCGGCAAGGCGATCGCGTCGGCGCGCGGCGCTGATTTCGCCTCGGCGGTGCTCTACGGACGCGAAGGAATCACCGGGGTCAGGCCGGATGGTAAAATTGCGGTGCTTGCGATGCGCGCGGGCGACGCCGTCGGCGATCACACCGTAATATTTGGCGGGCAAGGCGAGCGTCTCGAGCTGATTCATCGCGCGCAAAGCCGCGACTCGCTCGCACGCGGCGCGATCCGTGCAGCCGGATGGCTGGTCAGTCGCAAGCCCGGGCTCTACACGATGCGCGATGTGCTGGGAATTTAGCTCTGCGAAGGAATGTGGCAAATACTGAGATGCTATCGCTTGCGAGTCGGCGGAAGATCGCCCATCTCCTCGCCCTCGCTGTCGAGCATCGCCCACCGCTCGACCAGCTTGATACCGAGTCCGCGATGACTGCGGATAAAGTAAGTCGTCATCGCAATCAGCGCGAGGATATTTCCCGCGACGATCTTCCACCAGCCGAGCACCTCGAGCGCCGACTGATCGATCAGCGAAACAAAACCGACAAAGAAAACTTCGAACACCGCGAGCAAGAGCATCGCACCCAGCGCCATGAACGGCTCCCGTTCCGACGCGGCGAGCAGAATCGCGAGCGCCACTCCGAACATGACGAAAGCGAAAAAGTGAAGAATCGTATAGCCGAGCACCAGCGGCAGCGTCGCCTTGATGCCATCGGTCACGCTGGCATTCTGAAATACCATCGCGCCAAGGATCGCCGGGGTGTGGAACGAGTTACCCGAAGCGAGGTCGTAACCCATGAACCAGAGGGCGACCACGACCCCGCCGAGCAGCCCCGCGGTGACACCTTCGCGCGCGACGCTTAACCATCCGCCGAGCAGGTTCCACGCAAGCGCCGGATGGCGCCAGAAAAAATACGAGAGCATCGCGCCGGTCGCGAGCAGGTTGCCGACGATGATTCCCCACCAGGTCAGCTCGGCCATCACGTTCGGTCCCAGGAACAGCACCACCGCGATGAAAAAAACTTCGAACGCGGCGAAAAAAATCGCGAGTGAAAAGAGCAGCGACGACTCGGTCTCGCAGGTCTCCAGCAGCAGGCCGCCCGCGATGCCAAAAGCGATGAAAGCCGCGAGATGAATGATCGAATATTCGAGCGTCAGCAGGCTGAGTGCGCGATGGAGCTGCGCACTATGCGTTCCGTGCAGAATCGTGGCCGCCAGCAGCGCCGGCGTTTCAAATGCGTGCCCGCGAATGGTGTCGAAGATCAGAAACCATAGGGCGACTACTACCGCGCCTATAATTCCCGCCACCGCTCCATCGATGACGATTCGCGCCCGCGAGTGTTCCATCGCTACCTTCCCGTGCCAAGCTCCTTGATTGCGCGATCAATCATTGCGCCTGTCCAACTACTAACGCATAAGAAGAACAGTGGGCAAGTATCACGAATACTTTTCGCCAATTCTTCTCTCCGCGATGTTCCGTCGCCACGCATGCTTCTGACGGATAAGATTAAACGGCGCACGAGTCATGCCGCGAGCACCTGATATCCTCCGCATCGGCCGCATTCCGATTCACTTTTTTGTCGTCGCGGTCGCGTTCTTCGCTCTTGGCGTCGTCGCGATGCCGTTTGTGATTGCCGACGTTGCCGCATTCTTCTACCAGATGATGCCGCTCGCACTCGTGCACACGTTCACGCTCGGATGGATCACCGCGGCGATCATGGGTGTGATGTATCGCTATGTGCCCGCGCTCACCCGGCATCCCGTCCCCTATCCACGCATGGCGTTCGTGCAACTCGGGCTTTACATCCTGGGCGTCTCGGGAATGATCGCGCATTTCGCGATTGGAATCTGGATCGGAATTTGGCTGGCCGCAATTGTTGTCGTAGCGAGCGTGTTGATCTTCGCCGCCGAGATCATCCCGTGTCTCTGGCGGCAGGTCGGACGCGGTGTTGCCGAAACGGGGATGTTTCTCGGCGTTTGCTTTCTCGTGCTCACGGCCGCAATCGGACTCATCCTCGGCCTCGACAAGACTTACAATTTCCTCGGCGGCAGCATCCTCAGCAATCTCTCCGGCCATGTTCATTTCGCCGCGCTCGGATGGGTAACGCTGACGATTTGCGCGGTCTCCTACCGCATGATCCCCGCCTTCCTGCTGCCAAAGATCAAACTTCCACCTGCCGCAGTCTGGCAGCTCTATTCGCTGGCGATTGGAATCCTCGGACTCGGGGTGACGCTGATGTTTGGGTGGCCCGGCGTGACGCTCTGGAGCGTAGCGATCGCGGGGTCGCTGATTGCGTACATCGGCACGATCGGGCGGCTCGTGCGGACGCGCCGGATGCCGATGGACTGGACCTCGCGCCACGCAGTATCCGGGATTTTCTGGCTCGTCCTTGCGATCGCGATGGGCCTCGCGCTCAACGTCATCGGCGCCGGCAGCGTCGCCGGCAACCGCATCGCTTCGGCTTACGGCGTGATGGGCCTGCTCGGATGGATTTCCAACTTCATCATCGGGATGTCGTATCAGCTCTTCCCGGGATTCGTTGCGCGGGCACGAGTGAGTAGCGGATTTCCGCCGGTGACCGTCGCGGAATTATCGATTGCGCGGCCCCGTCCATTTGTTTTCATCGCGTACAATCTGGGTGTCGCGATGGTCTCCGGCGGATTACTCGCCGGATCGAATCCGCTCGCGATTGCCGGCGCCGCGTGGATCGCCGCCGCGGGAATCGCTTACTCCGCGATAACTCTGTGGATGCTCAGCTTCGCGTATCGCTCGACAATACCAGCCTAACCTAACCCCTAACCCCTCCTTGAGGGGATTATCCGCGTGTTGACACCACATTCGCGAAACACGTCTAATAGATGTGCTTGGCAAGCGCGGCTCTCAAAGGGGGTTCATCGCTTGGCCGCTAGTCGCACTGTTTGTCTGTGCACTCGTCGTCGGCACAGTTATGAACTGGGCAGAAATCTGTGCTTACAGCAGTCGGTTTCTTATCATCCTTAGGATCGAAGTAAGCACCGTCAATTACGTCGCAAAATTCTGTAATGTGATGTGCGGTCTTAGGGAATACGTCATCGTACCAAGCGCACCCCCAAATATACATTTGCTTTTTCCCGTCGCGGATCGCGTGCAGGTTATCCAAGGAAAGCCTTCTTCCGCCTCCGTGAATAGTAAGGCCCGGAGCTATCAACAGTTGCGTGTACGTAACATCGGCTTCTTTACGAAAATCCAAATCAGAAACCTTGTAGGGAACAATTATCTCCTTCGGCGCACTCACATAGATTCGCAAATTCTTAGTTGGAGTCTTACCTGTATTCGTCCAGATGGGGTTGATCTGAACGGTTGGTGTGTACTTATTCCGAACGTCGAGAAATCCGAAGGGGCTCAAACCTTCGTAAACGACAAACGCTCGCTGAATGCTGGTCAGCGCCTCGCGGTTCATTTTATTGGCCTCACGCATCGCGCTCCACTGAAAGAGAGCAACTGTGACATAAGTCAAGGTCGCAAGCGCGATCACCCCCTGAAAACTTATTTCGAGCTTCTCCGTGCCACTGCGGGGCTTCCACCATTCTCGGATTCGGCTGGAAATGTGGCGCAATTTCATTGGTACTGGCGAATGTTAGCAGGTTTGGGCGCGCTGATCGCAGCGAGCATTTTCTTAGTGGGATTTGCTGGCATGCACGCGAATGTTGAAGGCTCTTTTACGATAATGCTGATCGGCGCGCTCTCTTTCGTATTAGCCGTTGGCTTTTTTCTTTCGATGATTGCGTGACTCAAAATGCGGATGCGTTTTCAGGTGATACTCGCCGCAAGGCCGACAATAGAAGTGCGGAGGATCTTCCCCCGATGATTCTTGTAACAGCCGAGCGACGACGGTATCAAACCAACCTGGCTTCGCCTTGGCGGTCAGCACTTCGGGCACAGCGGATCGAAGCCTATCTATCAACTCCGCGTCATTTCGCGGAGGCGGCGGTCTCTTCTTTTTCTTAGCCATGCAGACCTCGCAAAAGGAAAGCGTAGCTGTGCTGGGTGCTCGGAGCGCTGAGGCCGCTCCCAGCGTGGCGACCTCAGCATCCTGCTACGATCAAATCGAATATGTCAGGATTTTTTCGATTGTTAAACCGAAACTGAAACTCATTCAGGTACAGCGGCAGATAATCCCTGCTGACTTTGTGATAACTGCCCATGACTCCGCGCTTAAGCAGCGACCAAAACGATTCAATCGAATTGGTATGCGTGGTGCCGACTACGTACTCGCCTTGGCCGTGGCGGACTACGCGATGATAGTAGTCGCGACCGAGCAGGCGATAACCGCTGTGCTCATCAGTCGCCAGCAACTTGACGCCAGTTCGATCCGCAACGTGGCGAACAAAACTATCGAGCGTCGCGGTATCGGTATTCTCGATCATCTTGCAGACCACGTTTCCCTTGCGGGAGATCGCACCAATGACGGGAATTTTCCCCTTGGTGCCTGTCAGGTCCAATTTGTTGCGCCTCGATTGGTGCATGTTCTGCGCTTTCCCGCCGACGAAAGTTTCATCTACTTCCACTTCGCCAAGCAGTTGCGCGAGATCATCTTTCATTGCGGCGCGGATGCGTGTGCACATATACCACGCGGTTTCGTAACTGCCGGTTCCCATCATGCGATGAATCTGATGCGCGCTGATTCCTTTCTTCGCGTGGCCCATAATGAACATGACTTGAAACCACGTCCGCAGCGGGTACTTGGTGTTCTCGAAAATCGTTTTGGTGATCACCGAGAATCTGTAGCCGTTGCGTCCGCCGCATCCCGTGGCCTTGCAAATCCAGTGGAAGGGACGATGGGTGACATGAAATACTTTCAAGTTGCCGCAGCGCGGGCACTTGACGATGCCATCCGGCCAGCGTTTCTGTACCAGAAACCGCTTGCAATCGTCCTCAGTCTTGAAGGCGGCCAGCAACTGGTTGAACGTCTTCATGCGAATAATATCGCATTTTGCGCGTGTGGTGTCAACACGCGGATAATCCCCTTCCCTTGAGGGAAGGGGAACAATCGCGTGGAGAGAGGGGGAGAGGTTGTAGGTAAGAAGCCAGTTTTTATGCGGGGTGTTGAAGTGCTTGAACTCGAAGCCGACAGCTTGATTTGTATTTTTCAACCCCCTGCCGGCAGCTGCGCGAGCCGATCTGCGCGTTCTTCCATCGTAACCGGAACTCAGATACTGGCGCCGCGATGCGATCGAAACACGCGCAGCTCCGGCGCTGTTGCCGAAGGCAATACCGGCACGTCGCGATCTTCTTCCTCTGACCACTTATAAAAAATGAACGTGAACACGATCATCAGATAGGTGCCCTGCCCAATCCACATCAACAATCCGCCCAGCACCTGGTCGTCGATTGCGTTCAGCCCCCATCCGTGCGCGGCCTCGGTGTACCACGGGTAGATCACGTGCGTCGCGAGCGTGATCGGCGCCGCAACCGCCGTCATCGGGATCATCAGCAGGAACAGGTAGAGAATTTGCGCCGGATACGAGAGCCGCGGCAGCTCCGGCATCGGGCTCAGAATCGGCCACCACAGGAGCAGACCCGACGCCATGAACATCAGGTGCAGAACGATGTGGAAATTTTCGTCGCGGCACATGAGCTCGAAGACCGGCGGGAAGTGCGCAGTCACGAACACCGCCGAGAAGATCAGGAACGCGACCAGCGGATTCGTGAGCACGCGCGCAATCGGCTTGATTGCGCGGCTCAGCATCCACGGCCGCATCATCCATCCCGGCGTCCCGAGCAGCATTAGCGGCGGAATCACGAACGTCTCCATCAGATGCTGCAGCATGTGCATCGAAAAGATCCTAGCGTCGGCGAGTTCGTCCAGTTCTGTGTGCGCGTAGAGTATCGCGGCCATCGCCAACGCAAACCACATCGCATTCCGGCGCGAGGGTTTACGCCCGATCAACCGGCACGCGCCGAGATAGATCGCGATCAGAATCGCGACTCCTATCGGTACGCTTGGATGTTCGCCGAAAATATTCATCGCGCTATCCAATCGGCAACGCGTGATGCGCCAGGTATGCGAACAGCATCAGTAGCGCCGCTATGATCACCATCGCGATCAGCAGCGGGAACCCGAACACCGCCGTCAGCAGCCATCCGTCGTACTTCAGGTGCATGTAGAACATCGCGACCAGCGCGAACTTCGCCGCGCCGAGCACCAGCAACACCGGCACCAGCACTGGCCTGAGGGGATGGACGTAGAAGACCGTTATCTCCATCACCGTCAGCACGATTAGAAACGCCGCAATGATCAGGTACGTCGCCGCACCCGGATGACGAATCCCGCTCTCGTGAGTCTCGGCCGCTTCGCTCATGCTCCGCTCACCGCCTGCATCAAATAGACGAGAGTAAAAATGACGATCCACACCACGTCAACGAAGTGCCAGTAGAGTCCCGCCAACTCGACCGACAACGCGCGCGACTTGCCGAGCTTGCCCATCATCGCCGCGGCCAACAACACCGAGAGCCAGAGCACGCCGATCGCGACGTGTGCGCCGTGGAATCCGACCAGCACGAAGAACGATTGTGAAAACAGGTTGGTCGTCAGGCCCATGCCCTCGCGGTAGAAGCTCGTGAATTCGTAAACCTGTCCAGCGAGGAAAATCAGCCCGAACGCGGCCGTGCCGCCGAGCCAGATTCGCTCCCAGAGCCGGTCTCCGCGCTGCGTGGCCGCGAGTGCGAGCACCATCAACAACGAACTCATCAGTAGGATGAAGGTGCTGAACGAAGTCAGCGGGATATTGAGAACTTCCGCGCCGGGTCCGCCGATGCTGCGCGACTTGTAGACGATGAAGGTCGAAATCAGACTCGCGAAGAACACGCACTCCGATCCGATGAACGACCATACCCCGATTTTGCGCAGATCGATTCCGCCCGACGACGGCGCGTGCTCGGGATCGTGCGACTGTTCGCCGAAGTCCGGGTATTCGAAGCCCATCCCGATTACCGAAAGGATCATCACCGCCGCGCCAATCAGGATAATGCGGTACCAATCGATGATGAGACCGAGGCCCATCGTTCCAACCCCGAGACTCAGCACCAGCGGAAATATCGAGGGCGCCGGCATGTGAATCGGGGCGACCGGCAGATCGGCTTGCGGATTTTGAGGCGCCTGCCCGGACATATACGCCGCGACGCCGCGCGAACCGGCGCGGCCGTACTTCAATATCCACCACGCGTCACGTCCGCGAACCTGCGGAATCGTAGCGAAGTTGTAGGCGGGCGGCGGCGACGCGATCGACCACTCCAGGCTGCGTCCGTCCCACGGGTCACCTGAAGCAGGGTCCCTGCTCGCGAGACTCCCCAAAATATTGATGTAGAAAAGCAGGAACGCGACTGCGAGCACGAACGCGCCAATCGTCTCGAGCTGGTTCAGATGCGTCCAGCCCATGTCAGCCGCGTAAGTGTACGTGCGCCGCGGCATCCCCCACATCCCGAGAAAATGCATCGGGAAAAATGTCGTGTTGAAGCCAATCACGGTCAGCCAGAACTGCCACTTGCCAAGAGTCTCGCCGAGCATCCGGCCGGTGATTTTTGGCCACCAGTAATAGAGGCCCGCCATAATCGCAAACATCACGCCGCCGAACAGCACGTAGTGAAAATGCGCGACCACGAAGTATGAATCGGTCTGCTGCAGATCGATCGGCGCGGCTGCGTGCATGATTCCGCTGAGTCCGCCGAGCGTAAACTCGAGCAGCATGCCGAGCGCGAAATAGAGTGCGGTCGTCATCCGCAGCGAACCGCCCCAGACCGTCGCGATCCAACTGAAAATTTTCACCCCGGTCGGTATCGCGATCAGCATCGACGTGATCGCGAACGCCGAGTCCGCCACCGGACCCATCCCGGTCGCAAACATGTGATGGCCCCACACGCCGTACGAGAGGAACGCGATCAGGACCATCGAGTACGCCATCATCGGATAGCCGAACAAGGGCTTGCGCGCATGGGTCGGCAAAACTTCGGAAATGATTCCGAACCCCGGCAGCGCCATGATGTAAACTTCAGGATGCCCGAACAGCCAGAACAAGTGCTGCCAGAGGATCGGAGTCGCGCCGGCCGACGCGACGTAAAAGTGGGTGTCGAAAAATCGATCGAAGAGCAGGAAGATAAGTCCGATCGTCAGCGCCGGAAACGCTATCAGGATCAGCACCGAGGTAACCATCAGCGACCAGATGAACATCGGCATCCGCATGTAGGTCATGCCGGGCGCACGCATCGTGATGATCGTGGTCAGGAAGTTGAGACCGGTCAGAACCGTCGAAGTCCCCGAGACCAAAAGTCCAATCACCCACCAGTCAACACCGAGTCCGGGCGAGAAGTAGCGCTCGGTCAGATTCGCGTAGCCGAACCATCCCGCATCGGGCAGCCCGCCGCGAATCGCGCCCAGGTGGAGCAGGATTCCCGCCACCAGAGCCAGCCAGAAGCTCAGCGCGTTCAGACGCGGGAATGCGACGTCGCGCGCGCCGATTTGCAGCGGAATCAAGAAGTTGCCCAGAAAACCGAGCAACAGGGGCATCACGACCAGGAAGACCATCGTCGTCCCGTGCATCGTGAAGAACGCGTTGTAGGTTGCCGCCGACAATGCGTGATTGTCCGGATGCCAGAGCTGGACCCGAATCGCCATCGCCTCGATTCCGCCGGCGGCCATGAAGATTAGCGCGCTCGCGCCATACATCACGGCCACGCGTTTGTGGTCGATGGTCGTGAGCCAGCTCAAAATTCCGCCGCCTTCGAGGTAACTCGGCTGATGCATCGGTATCGGTTTCGGCTGGGCAGCCATGCGATGCTCCCTACTTCAGACTCTCGAGGTACGCGACCAGCGCGTCCATTTTCGGCCCGGGCAACAGCATCGCCGGCATGTTCGCGCCCGGCTTGATATCGGTCGGATTTGCGATCCACCTGGCCACGTTGTCGGGCGTATTCTTGAGAACACCTGCCGCGAGCGTGGTCCGGCTGCCGAAATGGGTGAGGTCGGGGCCGAGGTATCCCTTCGACACGCCCTGGATCATGTGGCAGGTCGTGCACGGACTGTCAGCGAAAATCCTCGCGCCGGCGGCCGCCGCATGATCGTCCACTGGTGCGCTCACCGGTCCCGCGAGCTGGGCTTTGTCCCACGCCGCGAAATCATCTGGCGAATCGACGAACACTCGAAAGCGCATGTTCGCATGGGACAGACCGCAGAACTCCGCGCATTGTCCCGGATACATTCCCGCCGTGTTCGCGATAAACGTGAGCTGGTTGATTTGGCCGGGCACGACGTCACGCTTACCGCCGAGTTGCGGCACCCAAAAGCTGTGGATGATATCACCGGATTCCAGCTCAAGCCGAATCGGCCGGCCGATCGGAATATGCATCTCGTTGCTGGTCCTGAGACCGTCTGGATACTGAAATTCCCACCACCATTGATGCGCGATGACTTTGATTTCCAATCCGCCGGCCGGTGGAGTCGCCGGTTGCGAGCGGAAGATCGTGCGCACGGTCGGAATCGTGATCATCAACAGGATGAGCGCGGGGCCGAGCGTCCACGCAATTTCAAGACCAAGATCGGATGATGCGGTCGTGGCCGGCGCAGCTTCACCGACCCGCGTCGAGAATACAAAAACCGCGAGGATAAATCCGACGACGACAATTGTCAGCACCAGCGCGTCCCACAGCGTCACCTGGATAAACAGGTTCTGGATCCAATTCGCGAGGTCCGACTTGGGTGCGAGCGTCGTCATCGGCCGGCCCTTCGCCGAGCATCCTGCGAGCGCGAGAGCAGCAAGCATCGATGAATTGCGCCCGATCATTCCCCAAGGTCTCCAGCCGGTTCGCCCGAGGTCGCGGCCTGCGCGACGCGGTTCAGCCCCGGTACCGCGCATATCAGGAACAATCCGAGGAACCCGATCGAGATCAGAAATTGCGCCGGACCAAACGGAATCGCATCCGGCGAGAGCGACGGAACCACCAGCACGTAGCGCTCGAGCCACATCCCGATGAGGCCGAGCGCGGCGACCGGTCCAAGCACCCACCCTGTCTGCTTCGCCCATACGCTCATCAGTGCGCAAAATGGAATTGCCCAGATCAAAACCACGCAGGCTACCGAAAGCGGCGACCACGGCATGTGATGAACGCGCTGGACGATAAAGAAAGTCTCGACCGGAAGGTCGCCGTACCAGATCACGATGTACTGCGCAAACAGCAGGTAAACCCAGAATATCGAGAACGCAAAAACCATTTTGCCGAAATCGTGCATGACGGTGGGATTGGTGAACAGGTTGTTCGCGCCCAACCGCCTGCGCAGCAAAACCGCTATGAGAGCCATCGCGGTCAGACCACTCCAGAAGCATCCAGCGAAAAAGTACCAGCCGAACAGCGTGCTCCTCCAGACCGGCGCGAGCGACATGATCAAATCGAATGCGATCAGCGTATAGACCACGGCGTACAGCACCGCGAGCAGTGGAGCGACCACTCGAATCGAATGCGGCGGCATCTCGATCTCTCGAGTCGCTATGGTCCACGCCCGCGACTCCTCGCTGCGCGAGATTCGAACAAACGCGCTGCTCACCAACGCGATCAGGCCGAGCCCGATTCCATCGCGCGCGAACAAAAACGGAATGTTCAGCCATGCCGCCTTCTGCGCGATCGGATGCTTCACCCAGGGGAAAATCGCCGCGCGTCCGAAGTACAGCCCGAAGAACAGAAAAAATCCCACCCACAGAAATGGCGCGAACGCCTCGCCGAGCCGATACGGCGTCGAACCGCCCCACTTCGCCTGGGTCAGGTAGAACGACGCGGAAGCGACTACTGCGCCCTGCGCGACCCCGAGAAAGAACAGCAGATTGACCAGGTAGGCTTCCCAAGCCGTCGCCGCATCGCCACGCAGCAGCGCAATCATGAATGCGATCGCGCCAAGCGCGACTAGCACACATGCCATCACGATCATCGACGTGCCGGCGATCGACTCAACTGGACGCGGTGCGGATGCGCGATCGCCGCGAACGGCTCTGAGCGTCGTGCTCATCGAAGCGGCGCCTCTTCACGTACGACCTCTTCGGCGTTCGATTCCTTCAGTATCGACTCGATACGCCCGGCTTCGGCTTCGTCGCATCGCACGATCAATCCGAACCGATCCTCGCCGAAGCGCGGATTGTAACCCGGCGCCGTTACGGTCGCAGGTACGCCGGAGAACAACATGAAGGCGGCGAATCCGAAGATGCCGCCGAGCAGAATCATCAGCTCGAAGCAGATAATGATAAACGGCGGCCACGACACCAGCGGCTTCCCACCCGCATTGAGCCGCCACTCGTAAGTCGTTCCGATTGTCACCGCGAGGCCGGTGAGCACGCCCGTGATCCCGCCCGTGAGCGACACCCATCTCGTCGGGCTCCTGGAGCGTCCGATCGCGTGTTCGATTTTATGGCTGGGGATCGGCGAAAAGGTGTTGAAGTCGCGAATTTGCTCCTCGCGAAGCGCGTCGATCGCACGCGCGCAATCTGCGTCGTCGGCGAAAGCACTTATGATCGATATCGTGCTCATGCGGCGTTGGCGTAGCCCTTCCTGAGTGCTTTTCGCAGCCAGACGATTCCTTCTTTCAGCTCGGTCATCGAAACGATTGGCAGGAACTTGACGAACAATGAGAACAAACCGACGAACCACGCGAAGCTGCCGACCGTGATCATTATTTCGGTAATCGACGGACGGTAGCCGGCCCACTGCGACGGCTCGAAGTTCGCCGTCAGCGACCCCGCGATAATCACGAAACGCTCGAGCCACATTCCGATGTTCACGAAAATTGTAATTATCCAAAGCGCCATCATGTTCACCCTGATCCGCGGCGAGAACAGCAACAGCGGTATGACGCAATTGCAAAGCACCATTACCCAGTACATCCAGCCCCACGGCCCGAAGTAGCGCATGTGAAACATCGTCTGCTCGATCGGATCGCCCGCATACCAGGACATGAATGACTCGGTGATGTATGCATACGAAACCACCAGCGACGTCAGCAGCACCACCTTGGCGAGATTGTCGAAATGCCACGGGGTCAGCAGGTCTTCGATTCCGAGCAGCTTGCGCATCGGGATCAGCAGCGTCATGACCATCGCGACGCCCGAGAAAATCGCGCCGGCGACGAAGTATGGCGCGAAGATCGTGCTATGCCATCCCGGATTTATCGCCATCGCGAAATCCCATGACACCACCGAATGGACCGAAACCACCAGCGGAGTCGCGAGTCCGGCCATCAGCAGGTACACCATCGAGAAATGCCGCCATTGGCGGTCGGTGCCCTGCCATCCCATAGCGAGCACGGTGAATATTTTCTTGCGCCAGCCGGATGCGGCCTCGCGCGCGTTCGCGATATCGGGAATCAGGCCCATCGTCCAGAACAGCGCACTGACCATGAGATAGGTGCTGACCGCGAATGCGTCCCACACCAGCGGCGAGCGGAAGTCGGGTTGCAGGTAGCGCTCGTTCGGATACGGCAGCAGCCAGTAGAAAAACCACACCCGGCCAAGATGGATCAGCGGGAACAGTCCCGCGGTTGCGACCGCGAAGATCGTCATCGTCTCGGCGGCTCGATAGACCGCGGTCCGCCACTTGGTGCGGAACAAAAACAGAATCGCCGAGATCAGCGTTCCCGAGTGCGCGATTCCGACCCAGAAGACGAAGTTCGTGATGTAGATTGCCCACATCACCGGCTGGCGAAGGCCCGTCACTCCCATTCCCGAGTAGATCTGGCGCGCCCACAAAGCGGCCGCGATTCCAACCAGCGTGAAGCAGAACCCAATCCACGCCCAGTAGAGCAGGCCCGGCGCGCGCAGTATGCCGAGCACGCTGCGATCGATATCGCTGAAACTCGGATCGAGCGGTATCTTGGGCGCGGCGGCCATTTAGGCTTTTCCTTTCTCGCGATAGAGATCGCGCAGATAAGTGATCGCGGGTTGGGTGTTGGTTTCCTCCAGCGCCCGATAGTTGCGCAGCTTGTTGTCATCGCGCCGGCGCATCATCGCACTCGCGGGATCGTTGATATCGCCAAACGTAATCGCGCGGGTCGGACAAGCCTGCTGGCAGGCGGTAACGATTTCGCCGTCGCGCAGCTCGCGATCTTCGGTCTTCGCGTTGAGCTCGCCGAACTGGATTCGCTGCACGCAGAAGGTGCATTTCTCCATCACGCCGGCGCCGCGCACCGTCACGTCGGGATTAAGCTGGAGGTTAAGCGGCTCGGGCCATTCCGGCACGAACCAGTTGAAGCGGCGGACTTTGTATGGGCAGTTGTTTTCGCAATAGCGCGTACCGACGCATCGATTGTAAACCTGGCCGTTGAGACCTTCTTCGGTGTGATACGACGCGAATACCGGGCAGACCGGCTCGCACGGCGCGTGATCGCACTGCTGACAGAGCATCGGTGCCAGATATAGCTGCGGCGCATGAGCCGCTTCCTTTGCCGACGGAACGTAACGCTCGATGCGAATCCACGACATGATTCGGCCGTTATCGACGCCTTGCTTGCCCACGGTCGGAATATTGTTTTCCGCATAGCATGCGGTCACGCACGCGCTGCATCCCGTGCACGCGTTCACGTCGATCGTGATGCCCCATTTGTGCTTCGGATATTTCCACGGCGGATAGAATTCGTACGGCCCGGTAACTTCCTCCGCCTCGCTCCGTGGAACTTCTCGGCGCGCAAGCTGCTCGATACTCATCGCTTCGACAATCGACCGGCCCATCATGTCGCTCTTGCCCAGCGGCGAGATCAGCGCGCGTTTCACTCCGGTCGCGCGCGCGGTGACCGCGACACTGGACCTGCCCGCGGGCAAAATCGCCCATGGATTTGCGCCAACGTCCTTCGCATAGCGGCCGTACGCGCGATGCCCCTGTCCGAGCGGCACCGCGATCACGCCGGGATGCACAGAAGTCGCCACCAGCACCGGAACTTCGATCACGCCGTGCTCGGTCTTGAGTTCGAGGATGTCATCCTTCGCGGCGCCGAGCTTGCGCGCGGTGTCGGGATGAATCTCGGCCCAACTGTCCCACACGATTTGCGTGACCGGCTCGGGCAATTCCTGCAACCACGGCTTGTCCGCGCCGCGCCCGTCGTAAAGAAAGATATGCGGATATGCGTAAAGGGAAAATTCAGCGGATGCCGGGCTCGATCCGGGCGGCTTGAGTGTCGAAGTATCCAATTTCAGCGCCGAAACGTGCTGCTCTTCGAACAATCCGCCTTCGCGCCG